>NZ_CAKJTM010000007.1:98198-127073 GCF_917627345.1 Protofrankia sp. CiP3
GGCCCGAGTTGTCCGCCCGAAGCAGGTGCGGCGCGCGGGGCCCGCGGACTCGACGCCCGCCGCGGCCAGCCCCCAGAGCGTCGGCATGGACTCTGTTGACTAAGTGGTCGCCGCCGGAAGTTCATCCAGGGCCTGCCGGCGCCAGGCGGCGCCTCGCGTCATCGCTCCCCGCACATCGCTTCGCGATGCACGGGTACCCCGGCTCGTCGGTCGACACCCCACGGACCAGGGTGACTCCCCACTCCGCCTTGCGATGTACGCACCCCAGCCCCGCTCCTTGATCCACACCCCTGTTGCCGGGCGCTCTAACTCATAGTGTTGCCGGAATATATTCGGCCATCACGTCCTCGATCCGTGCCACCAGCAAAAAATCCAGTTCTGTGATCTTCTGCCCGGCCGTGTAGGTGGTGAGGCTAAAGTGCAGGGTTTCCCAGCGCAGGTCAATATCTGGGTGATGCTCAAGCTCCTGGGCTGGCCC
Organism: Protofrankia sp. CiP3; assembly: GCF_917627345.1. Taxonomy (NCBI): domain Bacteria; kingdom Bacillati; phylum Actinomycetota; class Actinomycetes; order Frankiales; family Frankiaceae; genus Protofrankia; species Protofrankia sp. CiP3. The sequence continues at coordinate 98,677 of NZ_CAKJTM010000007.1, forward strand.
CATCACGTCGTTGATTGCCTTGACGCTGGTGTAGTAGTCCAGGTGAAAGGTTTTATGAATTTCTTCCCGGTCCGTGGCCTTTTCCCAGCCAGGTAACGCGCTGAGGCGGCGGGTGACATCCTCGGCCGGTAGCGGGTCGCGTAATCCCATCGTCACCCTTCCTAAAGCGTCTGTAGCACTTGGCGCACTTGACGACCCACTGGGGCGTCATGCCACGGGGCAAGGTGGTGCCATACCCCGTTCAGCTCCTGGCGCAGACGCGCGGAACTGGTTTCCTGGGCGATGGTGGCGGCCTCGTACACAGCCTCGGCCGCCGCATCCGGCTGCTCCACGTGGGCGTGGGCCACCGCTTGCCGCGCGCGGTATACACCAGCGTCCCGCCGGGAACCAGACGGCAGGCCGGTGAGGACCTGGTCCCATAACGCCACTGCCTCCATACCAAGACCCAGGCGGGTATAGCAGGTAGCGCGCTGGGCCTCGATGTAAGCGGAGCTACGGCGACAGGCATTGTACCAAGGGTAATCATCGTCCACCCGTGGAAGCAACGCCGCCGCTTTATCGAGCGCGTAATCGGCTCCGCGCCGGTCGCCCAATAGCGCGTGGCCGTGAGCCGATTGCTGCATGGCCTGTACACGAACCTTGGCACACAACGTCGTTTCGTCGGCCAGCGCCGCCATCGTGAGATCAAGGGTACCGGGGCCGTCCTGTTGGTCCGTGCATATCATGGCCTTATTCGTCAGGGCGTGGCGGACAAGCTGCACGTCTCCGACCCGGTGAGCGACTTCCAAGGTGCGATTAGCCCAATGCGAGGCCGTACCCAAATCTCCGGCATCCTGGTACAGCCAAGTTACGAGGCCCGCATAGGCGGCGTTGGCCCGCAGTAACGCCCGGCGGACATCGCCGCAGGCGACCTTGAGGAGCTGATAAATGAGTCCCTGCTGAACCAGCACCGAGGGAATAACTGTGTGCGGTCCGAGCGCGGCCTCGGCCGAATAGTAGCCGTCAATTTGAGCGGCCAGGTGTTCCACCAGCTCCGGGGCGACCTGCTTATAGGAAGCGAGAGGCATGGCCTTTCCCCCGACCAGAAACCCGGCCCCGCTGCCTGCCAGAAAAGTCCGCCGGTCTATCGCCACAATAACCACCTCCCCGACGGTCGCGATAACCCGGTACGGGTCTGCTCCGTCCGCTTCTGCCGCACCCGCTTCCAACCGGGCCGGAACCGTCAAGGCCGTTACCCCGGCCTCCGCCGGCGTGCGCTGGCCCGGTAGCCTGAACCACAAATGCGCTTCCGGGATGCGCAACAGCTCTGCCCAGCGGATCAGTTTGGTCAGGTCCATCAGCGGCGGGCCGCCCTCGATGCGGGACAGCTGAGTTTGGGTAATCCCCATCCGTCGGGCCACCAACTCTTGCGGCAGCGGTGCGCCATGATGGGGATGCAGGCGGTAGGCGGCAATGACCTGGCCCATGTGCCAGGAGGCAAGGGCGTCCCGAAGCTGGTCCGACGTCTCCCAGAACGCGGGCGGCACGGTCGGCGCGCCCGTCTCCAGCTCCACCATCCGGCGCTGGCACTGCCCGCACTGGCCGGTCTGGTTGTCGCGCGCAAGCCGGACACTACACCGACAGTAGTGATGCTGGCGTCGCTCATCGCTCACGGTCATCCCCGGCCTCTGCCGTCGGCTGTGGTGGGCTTCCCAGGCTGGAGTCTAGCCGTCACCATACATTGATCAAATATGCCGCGCATAGCCGTCATGCGTCCCACTGCTACCGATCACCAGGTCGCCGCGCCAGCCTCAAATACGGCCCTGGTGCCGGGTCGAGGGCCACCGGCCAGCTCCCCGGCTCCAGGCGCCATCCACTAAGGACAGGAGGCGCACGGTGCATGGTGGCTGGGTGAGCGGGGGCTGCTTTGGCGGCCCCTTTGGTCACGACAACCTGCCTTTACGCCTGCTCCACATGGAGTGCCGGGTAGTGGTGGCCCAGCTTGAGGAGTTGGCAGCCAATTTGGCGCGACACCGGGAACGCCTGCCTGTTCTGCCGTTGGAATATGCCGCCCTCATGGAGGGCACCGAGAGTGTCACGAAGGAGGCCGGGTGGATAGTGGGGATGCTTGCGAAACTGGCTGAGCAGGAAGAGCGGCGACAGTCCGGGAATCCGTCGCCGGGAGGATCAAGCCCTATGCCGTAATCAATGGGTGAGGAAGTCCCGAGCGCGGCGGCGAACTCGGCCTGAGTCAGGCCGCTGTCAGCCAGGGCGCGATCGAACCAAACCACGACCTCGCGCGTGTCGCGGTCAAGGGCTATCAGGCACCCCCTACATTGGTTATCTAATCAGACAACCTCCATGCCTGTCCGTCAAGCCGGACGCGTGCCGTGCCCCGGGGTGGCGGCCTGTGACGGATCACACCCCCTTGATATGTCTACGGGTGGGCCGGCCGGACACGGCACAGGTCGACGACACCGATGAACGGCGCGCGGCGGTGCGGTTATCGTGCGTCCGCGTAACTGACATTGACGGTGCTGAAGCCCACCGCGCTGAACAGGCCCCGCAACATTCCGGTGGTGTTCCGTTCAGCCAGAGTCAGGACGGAACCATCGGCCTTCGCCGCCTGGGTCATCCTGTCCGCGGCTATCACATAAAGTTGGCGATCGTCGCTGGCGCTGCCAGTGAGAAAGCCGCCGATCCGATCCAGCACGCCTTTCTGCCGGGCGACGACATAACTGTGTTCCGGATCAACTTTCGGTTCCGACAGAGTCGGTATCGGCAACCGGACGGACACCGTCCGTCGGTCTTCGGAGACTGTCACCGCATTCCCGCCGATCTTTTCGAAATCAACGACAGCGTCGACGCTGCCGACGCCTACGAACAAAGTCCGCTCACCCCGCAGAGCGGCTGGTATGAACTTGGTCTCGTCCGCCAGATCGACAACGACCTCGAAATGGGCGCTGGCCGCGTGGTAGTCACTGAGATCGGTCAGGGAACGCAGCACCGCGGGCGGGCTGCGGTCGATCGTTTCCCGGCCGAACGGGTTTGTCAGCGACGGCCGCCAGCCGCTGACAAAGCCGATTCCAGCGAACACCAGTACCGCGCTGACAAAGACAAGAAACAACCGCATGATACGCGGGCGGACCCGCAGCAGCGCGACGGCACCGGACAGAATGCCGGATCTTTCACTCATGACCGCTGATGTACCCAGAAACGCCCATCGCCACGCACCGGCGGCCGGGCTATGATCCCAACCTGGCCGAGGGATGCACGATCACGGCTCCAGCCGCGCCTGGCAGCCCTTGAGGGGACTTGAGGGGACTCGGTCACGGAGCGGTCCCGATCGGCCCGGAGCGCTCGGACGGCGACCGAGCGGTCGGGACGAGGCCCTGGCCGTCGCTGGACCGGCTCGTGTCCGTCCGCGCCAGAATGATCGCGGTACGGTCGTCACTCGGACGCCCGGGCGCATGCGCGCGAACCGCTTCGAAAACCGCGTCCAGTAACTCCTGAGGACCTCGTGACCGGGCCCGCAGGATCTCCGCGACAAGCCTGTCCTCACCGAACTGCTCACCGCTTGCGTTGCGGGCTTCGGTCAGGCCATCGGTGTAAATGAACAAGGCGTCGCCGGGCCGCAGCCGCAGGGTCGCGGTCGCCCAGGCGCCAGGAGCGGCCAACAGGCTGGATACCAGTGGCCCGGTGGCGGTGAGCGCGACGACAGCCGCGGTCGGTTCCGCGGTCGACGGAGCCGACCAGAGCTCCCCGGATCTGCCGGGGCGAGCAACGGGCCGGTCGGTCCGGCCCCGCCGCTCCGGCGGGCAGCCCGCATCGGGCCGGGGCTCCGGTGACTCCGCGCGGGCCTCCCCGCTCGGTTCCGCCGGTACGGCCGGAACCCCGACGGCGGCGAACCGCTCTGGCGACGGGCCGGAGCGGCGCAGCAGCAGCCCCTGCGGATGGCCGGCGTTGGCATATTCGACCGTTCCGCTCGCCGGGTCGACCACAGCGACCACGGCCGTGGCGAAGACCTCGTCTGTCTCGCCCAGATTGTCCACGACCCATTCGATGGCGGCGCCGGGGTCGGACACCCCTCCGGTCAGCGCCGCGCCCAGCAGCTGTTTGAGCCGCAACGCGTACACACCAGCCGCCGACCCGTGACCGGAGACATCGCCGACGACCACACCGACCCGGCCGCCGGGCAGGTCGACCGAATCGAACCAGTCACCCGCCAGCTCCCCCTCAGCCGGATCAACCCGCCCGCGCACGATCAGCCCGGACGCGTGCAGGGTGGACGGGGTAAGGGCGTCACGCAGGGCGACCACAGCGGGCCCCTCCTGGGCGAGCGCCTCCCAGAGCCGGTCGTTCTGCCGGACAAGGCGCACCAGCTGTGCCCGCATCGCGTCCACGTTGCCGGCGAGCTCGACAAGCTCCTTGGGGCCGACCGCGGGAACGCGGGTGTCGTAACGCCCCGCGGCGACCGCGTTGACCGCGCGGCGCAACGAGGCGATCGGCCGCAGCAGCCAGCGACGCACCACAACGCTCAGCGTGACCACGATCACCGCAACCAGGAACACCGCGGTACCCAGTGAGCTGAGCAGCAGATCCTGAGCACCGGCAACCCGGCCAACGGTGGATATCTGCTCCCGGGAAATCATGATCTCCAGATTGGTCACATCGGTGCGCAGCGCGCTCAGCCGGGTCCGAGCCATCGCGGACTTCTCGACGTCACGGGCAGCCACCACAGCGCCGCCGCTCATGGCCGCCAGCTCCGGCCGCGCCACCTCCGAAAGCCATGCCTCATGTGCTCGAGTGACCTTGCGCAACTGGATGATCAGCGTGGCCCGGTCACCCAGCAGCGCCTCCAGCCGCGCATAGTGCACCGGGATCAGCTTGCCGGCCTCGTCGAAGGAGTCGAGGAAGGAGCGGTCCTCGGTGATCAGATAACCGCGAACACTGCTCTCCTGGTCGACGTAGTCGGCGAGGAGCATGGCCGCGGTGGTCGCGGCGGGGTCCAACCGGTTGCCCCGCTCGGCCGTGGCATGGTCGGCCCGCACCGCTGAGTAGACCGCAACCGCGAGTGTCGCGATGCCTACGACCAGGGCCAGGGCCGCCATCATCCGGATGCCCCGGCGCAGACCCGCGACCTCGGCCACGGTGACTCCCTTCGCTCCCTCGAAACCCTCGCCACCTGGATGCCGGGCTCGAAGCATTCTCGCCCAGCACGATGACGGCGCCGCGCGCAGCCAGACGCTCCTGACGGGTGACGAACCTCCCACTGGGCACACAGGCCACCCACAGGCCACCCACAGGCTGTGCCCAGGCCGGACTTGGCTGGGCGGCGCCGGGGCAAGGAGCTTCCTCAGGGAGAGTTAATGATCGCCGTTGTTCACAACACTTCTCCATCCGTTACGCTCTGCCTGGTCAACGCTTACCAGCTGGGAGGCAATGCCACACGAATCCGACACCGGCAGCCAGCCCCGGCAGCCAGCCAGCGCCGGCAGCCAACCAGTGTGGGAAGCAACCAGCGCGGGGAAGCGAGGAGGCAATCACGTAATGACGGCGGAGACTCCGGCGAGGCCACCGCGGGTGCGAACAAAATCACGACGGCAGGCTCGCACGGACCTGCCGCAGCCACCGGCCGACGCCGCCATCTGGAGCCAGGGGCTCACCAAGCAGTACGGTACCCGGCGCTCCGTGGACCGGATCAACCTGCATGTTCCCACCGGGGCGTTGTCGGGCTTCGTCGGGCCGAACGGAGCCGGTAAGACGACCACGCTGCGGATGCTCCTCGGGCTGATCCGCCCCAGTGATGGCCACGGTTTCGTGCTCGGGCACCCAGTCGGCAGCCCCGCGGGCTATCTGTCCCGGGTCGGCGCGATGATCGAGGGGCCGACCTTCCACCCCGGGCTCACCGGGCGCGCCAATCTGCTCCTGCTGGCCCGCCTGCGCCGGCTCGGCCCGGAACGGGTCGCTGAGACGTTGGACACGGTCGGCCTGACCAGCCGGGCCGACGACCGGTTCTCCCTCTACTCGCTGGGCATGAAACAGCGACTGGGAATTGCCGCCGCACTGTTGCCGGGCCCCGAGCTCCTGATCCTCGACGAACCGACCAACGGGCTCGACCCAGCGGGCATCCGTGAGATCAGAAGCCTGCTGAAGGACCTCGCCGGGGCACGGATGACGGTTTTCGTTTCCAGCCACCTGCTGTCAGAGGTCGAGCAGATCTGTGACCATCTGGTCATGATCCGCACCGGCCGGCTGCTCTTCCAGGGGCACGTGACCGACCTGTTGGCCGCCGAGGATCCACGGCTCGTGCTGACGCCTGAGCATGCGGGAGACACCGAACGCCTCGCCGCTCTGCTGCGCGACCACGGCCTGCGGGTGGATCCGCCGGAGCCCTCGACCGAGTCAGTGAGCGTGCACGCCCCCGAGGCGGTGGCCGCGAACCTCAACAAGATCGCTATGAAAGCGGGGATCACACTGCGCGCGCTGACCGCGTACCGGCCCACGCTGGAGGAGACCTTCCTGGTGGCGACCGGCGGGGTCGACGGGGATCTGATCCCGCGTAGCCGCAGTTCACCGGATGCCTCGGTCGGCTTCCACCCACCCCGCGTGCCGGCCCAGGACATCCCTGGACGTGCTTCATGACGCCGATGTTCCGAGCCGAGTGGGTCAAGATCGGCCGCCCTCGGTTCTTCTTCGGCACGCTCGCGGCCATCGCCGCCGTGGCAGCGCTCGGCGCGGTATTGACCATGCTGTCGGTCGGGCACAGCGATTACGACGGCGTGCCCGTCACGGCAACCGCGCTGGCCGCTGCGGACGGGGTCATGCAGGGGCTGGAGGCCGTCAGCATCCTGCTCGGGGTGATGGCCCTCGCGGTCACCGCCGCCGTGATCGGCTCCGACTTCACCCATGGGACGCTGCGTAATCAGCTCATAGCCTATCCCCACCGGCTTCGCCTGCTCGCGGGCAAATGCCTTGCGCTGGCGGCTTTCGTCACTGTGATGGTCACCGCGGCGATGGCGGTGGCCGCCGCCGTGTCGTTCGCGATCGCGCCCGCGACGGGCGTGAGTACCGCGGCCTGGCACAGCAGCGCTGGTCTGGTCGAAATCGGCAAGGGATACCTGAACGTGCTCATGGCATCCCTGGGATACGCGACCATCGGCGTCCTGGCGGGGGTCGTGTTCCGTTCCCCCGCCGCGGCGGTGTCGGTGGGCCTTGCCTACGCCCTGCCGCTGGAGATGCTGGTATCGCGCATCTGGAGCCCGGCGGCGACCTGGTTGCCCGCGCGGCTCATGGACACCTTCGCCGCGGGCGCGCACGGGTATCACATCACCTACGCCGCGGCCGGCGGCCGGATTCTCCTCTTCTGCGCGGCGGCCGTGGTGGTCGCCGCCGGGCTGTTCAGGCACCGTGACATCACGTCCTGACCAGGCTCAACCGCTTAGAGGCGCCGGCAGGCTGGGGCACGCACCCCAAGCCCGCTCCTTGACCCACGCCCCGGTTACCGGTCGCTCTCAGGGCAGTACGGCACGCAGGTCGACACGCATCAGCCACTGGTCGAGCTTGAACGGTGGATACGGCCAGGGGATGGCGTCGAGCACCAGCTGGTTGACGGGGAGCCACATCACTCCGCGGTGCGCGTCGACAGCGCCTCGCCGGACACCGATGTAGCGGGTGGAGGGGCCGCGCAGGCCGCGCAGGCCGATATCCACCGGCCGGCCCACCACGAAGGTCATATGCCGTCCCTGGCCCGACGGCCGGATGACCTGCACCGTACCGTCGAGCCCGGCGAGCACAATCGCCCCGCTGGCCGGATCGAGGACGATGCTGCGGATGAGGCCGCCCTCGCCGGTGCCCGCGACGAAGTACTCGGGCGGGTTCAGCGCTCCCCAGCTTTGCGCCGGCCAGCCGTCGACCGTCGGCGTGCGGCTGACCAGGCCGCGCTCACTGCCGATCTTGGGATAGACCGCGAGGGTGGCGGCACGCAGTCCGTCCGCCCTGGTGCGGGCAACGTACAGGGTGCCGTTCCCGTCGAAGCAGGCGGTCTCCATCCGGGAGTTGTCTGCCGCGGCACGTACCGGGAGGCTGCGCGGAGTGATTCTCCCGGCTGCCCGGCTCCCGGTGCCCGCGGCGTAGGAGAACTCCTGGATGGGAAACGAAACGACCCGGTTGTCCGCTGTCCGGCAATCGCTGATCAGCACAAACCGTTCATCGCCGGCCCTGCTGGTAGGATCAGCGACAACCTCGCGGGGGCTCACCACCACCGGTATACCGAAGACGTGGGTCTCGGGGTACTGCCAGCTGGCGCGTACCCGGCCCGTGCTGTCGACGACCAGCAACGCGCCTTGCTCGGTGCCGAGGCTCCCAGCGCCGAAGTACTGCGCGATCACCAGATGACCACTGCCCGGCAGCTTGCTGATTGCCGCCGGGCCACGGGGCGATCTCGGTTCGCCCCCGGCCTCACGCGGAAAGGCCCTTCCCGACGTTTCCGGCGGCGCGGTCGCGGCCAGCTGGTCCGTCGTCCACGAATGGGCCGGGTCGTAACGCCACGATCCGCCCCGCGCCGGGCGGCGGATCTGCCCGAGCGTGGGCAGCTCCCCGTAGACAGCCGTGTCCCACCCGAAATAGGGCATGGCCGATACGAACATCACCCGTTCGTCCGGACCCGCACCGATCACGGCCACGTCGGCCACGTCGGCTCCGCCAACGCCGCGGAACCTCGTTTCGGCCCGCGGCAGCTCCGTCCGCCCCGTGCTCGACGGTATGACCAGCCGGGTGAAACTCACCGAAGCCGGCTCGAACACCGCGAGCTCCATGCCCGTCCCGGTCGGCTGTGCCTGGTTGTCCGAGAAGGGTGTGGTGGCGGTGAACACCGTCCCATCGGACGTGACCGTGGACATGTAGGCGGCCTGGCCGGGACCAAAACCCCAGCCCGCAACACCGACTGTCGCAAGCTGGGTGTCTCCGGCGCGGTCCCCGAAGCTGCCGGGCGCACCGAACAACACGAGCGCGTCAGACGGAGTGGCCGGCCGCGGCCCACCCAGTAGTTTTGCCAGGCCCGTAGCCGCGAGGGCACCGAGACCGCTCGCGGCGGCACCGACCACGACCCGGCGGCGGGTCGCGCCCCGGTGCCTCCCCCGGGCCCCGCCCCGGCCGGTTTCCGGCGCCGCCGGCACCGCTGCCGGGACGGGGCCCGGGACAGCACCATCAGTCAGATCCGCCACCGGCATGGGCCACGGCGCGGCCCGCTCCCCAGCTGCCACGGCGAGCCCGTGACTACCCGTCGCCCGGCCGGTGCCGCAGCCCGGCCCGATATTCTGGGCGGCGTCGCCGGATACATCCCTGGGCGCGGGCGGATAGTCCCCCGACGCGGATTTCCGACGCATGGGTCCTAGTCTCCGATGAAGACCGTGCCATGGATGGTCCGGACCAAAAAACGGCGAGGTGAGCTACCGCTCGGCGCGAGAGCTGCCGGACAGTGCCGCGGACCGCGGCGGGCGTTGCGCCGGCAGCCCGGGATCCACGACCGGCTGGTGGGTACCCGGCCCGGCCGGTCGCCGTGCCGCGACCGGGACGCTCAGATCCGACGCTGCCGGCCGGTGTGCCCGCAGCATCATGAAACCGGTCATGGACGCCGTCACCGCCTGGCAGACGAGCGCGGCAACCGCCGTGGCGAGCAGGTCGCCGCCGGCCGCGGCCAAGGCGGCGCCGGTGATGACCGTACCGGCCGCGAGCACGCCCACCACCTTCTGCTGGCCGGCCCCCAGCAGGTAGTTGGTGAACAGCAGCGTCATGGCGAGACAGGTCATGGCGAGCGCCAGGACCCACAGCGCGGGCGCGCCCGCGATCAGGTGCGGGCCGAAGACGACCGAAAGCATGGGGACGGCCGCGACCGCGCCCAGCCCCACCAGCAGCAGGCCGGGGGCAACCACCCAACCAGCCGCCGCGAGCAGGACCGCCGTGGCGGGACGGCCGCGCTGCCGGCGTTGGGCCGCCTCCGGAAGCAGGAAGTTCGCGACCGCCAGGCCGATGAACACCGGCACCTTGCAGGCGGTCGCGATAGCCGCGTACGCCCCTGCCTCGGCGGGGTTGAGCCAGCCGACGATGACCACATCCATGTTCTGCAGCATCGCCAGCGGCACAAGCGCCCCGAGCGCGGTTATCGTGTCGCGCCGGAGAGCGTGCCTGGTCCGCACCCGTTGGCCGCCGGCCCGTCGGCGATCCCCATCCGCGGGCGCGGATCGGGGGCCCGGCAGTTCATGCCTGCCATGTGCGCCCAGGGCCGTACGCCGACGGGCGTGTTCAGCGGCACACAGCACACCGACAATCAGCCCAAGGCCCGCGCCGTTGACTCCGAATCCGGCGAACACCAGGGCAATGGTGACAACGATTCGGCCAATGCCCTCAAGTACGAAGTTGCCGGCGAGCTCCTGGTAGGCACGACCCGCCTGCAATAGTCCGCGCTCAACCGAAAGTGAGACCCAAATCGCTGCCGCCGCAATTGCCTCGGCAATCGCGAAGGGATGCGGATAAGACAGGACCGCGGCAACCGGCCCGTCTGCCAACAGACCGAGTACGCAGGTGACGGCAGCCGCGACAGCGCAGACAACACGCAGCCGGTGAATCCAGAAACCGCGCGCGTGCTGGCTGTCACCGGGACCGGGTATGCCCCGCCGCACCACCGCGACCTGCAACGCCGAGCCACCCATCGAAAGTATCAGGAAAATCCCGGTCTGAACGACCAGCGCACCGTAACCGGTGGCATTGAGTACGCGCGCAAGCACCAGATTGGCCAGGAGATTTCCGCCATTGACGGCAACCCCGGCAACCGCGAGCGACCCGGGGCCGGAGAGCACCCGCGCAAACAGCCCACGCCCTGCGATCGCCATCCACCTTCCTCCCGCATGCTTTGGTGCCCGGCCCGGTGCCGACGTTTTGCCGCCATTTTCCGAGCGTCGTCTACCCACGGTAGGCCAACGCCACACCCGGCCCGCATCGGGTACCGGCGATCTGGCACCATCGTCGCGCGGAGTATGGCGTGCTGAGTGCGCGGCGGCGCGGCCGGACTGTGCCGAAAACAACAGGGCAAGCTGGGAGCCCAGCTGAAGGGAGTAAACCGGATGCCCGCAATTGCGACACCCGCGGGCGGCCTGGGCCGGCAGCTGGATGCGCTCGCCGGGCGCCATGTGGTGTTTCTCAACTGGCGTGACCTTGAACACCCCCAGGCCGGCGGCGCCGAGCTGTACTGCCAATCGGTCGCGGAACGGTTCGCCGCGGCCGGCGCGCGAGTGAGCCTGCTCACCTCCCGCCCGGCCGGCACACGACGATCACAGATCGTACGGGGTATCACCATCAACCGCTCAGGCGGGACGTTCGGGGTGTATCCAGCCACGCTGGCTCGCCTTCTCCGTGACCGGCACAGCATCGACGCGGTGGTGGACTGCCAGAACGGCATCCCGTTCTTCAGCCCGCTGGTGCTGCCGGCCACCCCGGTCGTCCAGGTTCTGCACCACGTCCACCAGCGCCAGTTCCCGCTCTACTTCCCGGCGCCGGTGGCCAGGATCGGACAGCTCCTGGAGACCCCGGGCAGCCGGTGGGTGTACCGGCGGTCTCCGGTGGCCGTCGTGTCACCCTCGACGCGGGACGAAGCGTGGGAGGTCCTGAGGCTGCGCGGGCCGCGTTTCATCGTGCCCGGCGGTGTCGATACGCCCCGGGATGACGGGATGAACCGGCCCGCTGACCGGCCGACCATCGTCTGCGTGGGCCGGCTCGTCCCGCACAAACGACTGCATCTGCTGCTGGACGCCCTTCCCGCGCTTCGCGCGGCCCACCCCGGGCTGGTCGTCGACCTGGTCGGCGACGGACCGGACCGGGAACGCCTCGGCCGGCACTCGGCCGGGCTCGGTCTCGGCGACGACGTTGTGCGCTGGCATGGCTACGTGGAGGACAGGCAACGGGACCAGCTGCTCTCCACGGCCTGGTTGACCGTCAATCCGTCCCATGGCGAAGGATGGGGCCTGTCCGTGCTGGAAGCCAACGCCCATGGCGTACCGGCGGTGGCATTCCGTGTACCCGGGCTGCGCGATGCCGTCCGGCATGGCCATACCGGCTGGTTGGCGGACGATGCCGATGGGCTCGGACCCACGATCGACATGGCGCTCTCCGCGCTCGCGGACCCGGTCACGGCGGCCCGCTGGCGTGACCGGGCGCGTGCGTGGGCCGCCTGCTTCTCCTGGGACGCCACCGCCGAGCTGCTCGCCCGTGTGGTGACCACCGAGATCGACAGGCTGAGCAGCCGTGCGCCCGGCCGTCACCCGCGCGAGTCACGACGCGCTGACCTGCTGGTCACCCGTGCGGAGTTCCTGCTGCCGCCGACCCAGGCGCTACCAGCCCTGCGCCGTACCGACCTGATCTACCGCGATGTCCCCGACCGCGACGAGCCCTGCCAGAGCGGCACAGGCCGGGCCGAGGACGGCTTCGACCGCGCGGTCGCGGTCCTCTACGGTGCGGGGCCCGCCGAGGCACGTGCCGCACTCGATCGGGCCGGTGTCACCGGCCCGATCGAGGTCCGAACCGCGACCGGGGAGGACCTGCTGATCGCCGCGGTCCGCTGCGCGCTTCCCGATGCCGTGAAAGCGGACCGAGCTTCAGCCGCAACCGCTTAGAGCGCCCGAGGATAGGACTGTCCGGCTCGCGGCTCCCCGCATCCCGCCCGGCCACACCGGGTCGATCAGCTCAGCTCACCGAGCGCCGTCCGGTACAGGGCGGCGAAGCGCCGCACCGCGCATGGATCAAATAAGTCACGGTGGTAGCAGAATGTCAGATACAGCTCATCGCCGTAACCAACCGCGGTGATTACCAGCCCCTGCGGCATACCGGCGAACGCCGCGAAGTGAAACGACGTGACCTGTGGGCCAGCGGTGCCCGCTGCCGGCAGGTCGGGAATCCGGCCGAGATTCGTCACGCTGGCCGCCGGCATCAGCAGCGGCCGAGCCAGGGCCACGGCGACGCGCAGGAGCGCATGGCGCACCGGGCCTGGCAGGCTGGCCACAACGCCAGCCGGGACCCTGGCGCCCGCCGGCCGATCCGCCGCCTTGCTGGCTACGGTCTGCCTGCGTACCGTGGCCAGCAGGATATCGGGACGCTGACGCTCCCGGGACGTCGTGGCTATCACCGCTTCGCCCGTGTGGTTGCCGAGCGCGGCATCCCCATCCCGCTCCCGGATGTTGATCGGCATTCGCATCCGCAGCGTCCCGGTCGCCCGCCCAGCCGCGCTGTTCCAGCGCTCCACCGCGGCCTGGGCAGCGGCGAGCAAAAGATCATTGACCGTCGCCGGCCCGCCGCAGGTGGGCTGACGGGGCTTCGGGACGGGAAGTGTCTCGCTGTGCACGCCATACGTCGGGTGATGACGCTCGGCGAGAGCGCGGTCATGGCGGGTCCGCCGAGCGGCTGTGACGGCAACCCGGCCGGGCAACCACCGCCGCGGCACCGCGAGATCGGGCAGACGCCCGCGGGCCGGGCGTCCCGGCCCGGCGGTTGCCGGGCGGCAGCCAGCCGGGCGGACGGGGTTCGCGACAGCCCGCTCGGTCGCCTCCGCTGTCGGCCCTCCCGCTCGGGGAGCCATCTCCGGTACGTCGCTTGGCGGCGCGCTGAGCTCCAGGATCGCCCGCAACAACGTCGCCACGCTCAGCCCGTCCAGAGCGACGTGATGCGCGGCGAGCGCCACCGCGTCGCCGCCGGGAAGCCGCATGTGCAGCACCCGTAGCGGGGGTGCCGCGGCCAGGTCGAACGGGCGCGAGCAGAGATCCGCGAACCGCGCCCACACATCATCGCCGTCGTCACCGGTCAGCACCGCCACCGTCGCTACCGCCGCGTCGTCGGCCGACACGTCCGGAAACCACCATCGGCGGCCGGACAGACCCGTCCGCAACCGGGCGCGTGCCATGGGATGTCGAGCCAGGACGCTGCGCACCGCCGCCCGCAGGCTCTCGGGGTCGATGGCCACCCGGGTGCGGGCGATCATTCCCAGCGAAATCGGCGCGGAGCGGCGATCCGATGCCATGATCAAATCTTCCAGCACCGAAAAACGCCGTTCCCGCACACGGCCCGCCGATCCCGCCCTGGCCTCGCCAGTGGCAAACAGCCCCAACGAGTGGGACAGCAGTGATCCGGATGGGGGGTGCGGAAGCGGCGGGACAACTGATTCCGGAAGCGACGTCGGCCGTCGCATCGCGCGGGAGTCGATGCTGACACCTTCCTTCGGCTTGCCCGCCCGGCCCGCTCGAAAAACGGCCCAGCGGTGAAATGTCCTCACGGCACACCCCACCCGCACCGGTTTCCAATCCTCACTCCTGCCACTGGGATCCAGCTCGGAACAGCGGCGGGCGTCTCGCCTGTCACCCGAACGCACGCCGGAAACCGATAGTGCGATAACCGGCAATGCCTTCCGGGACTTCCGGCCAAACTACACCACAAAACACGATCAAACGCAAAACTAACAATTGACGGCTAACTATAACACAATTAACAATCAATCGCCCGGCTCCACCGGCCGATCACCACCATGCACTGTTCGGCGAAGCCCTGCGCTCCGGGCCCGCGGGCTGGGTAATGGACCGAGCTGGCCCCACTACCCGCGATCCATCGGGCCGGGGACGGGCGCCGGAACGAGACCGGCTGGCCGCGCGCCACGGTGGACGGCCACGGAAGCCAGCACACACCCCAACGCGACGGCGCCGCACAGCTGAACCTGCCAGCCAAAGGCCCCCCGGCCAGACCCGGGAAGGCTGCCGGGTGTCAGCGCCACCACGGCCGTGGCGACGCCCACGCAGCCAGCGGCAAGCCAGGACAGCCCTGTCGACGAACGCCGAGCGGCTGCCACGAGCGCCGGGACCACAAGCGCGGCGGGGCCGGCGACCAACATAACCGCGCACATGCCGGCCAGCATGACACCGTAGCGGAGCTGACCGCGCGCTTGCTCAACCGGCTGGCGGCGGACGCGCCAACCAGCGCCCCACCGGCGTGATACCCGGCCGGCCCGCCTGCGCCCAACGCTCGGGAACACCGCCAACGCGGCCAGCCCAGCGACCATGGCCATGCCAACACCAAGATCACGACGGTAGGCCTGGCCGGGGAGGTTCATAATAACGATCTTCCCGGCCGCGCCCGCTGGAATGATCCAGCCCTGCTGCCAGCCATCCAGCCTGATCGCCCGCAGCGACACCCCGTTCATGGTCGCCGTCCACGACACATTGGCGTTCTCCCGGACAGCAAGGTAGCTGCGCTCCCCCGCCGCGATCTCGACCGTGCGGCGCTCCGGCGTCCAACCGGTGATGCGGGTGGCCCGGACGGGCGACGGCGGAGGCGATGCGGAGGCGGAGGCGGAGGCGGAGGCGGAGGCGAGCGTGATGGAGTCGACGGCGAACGGTGCCGCACCGGGTGCGGTCGTCAGCAGATGCGGGCCAACGCTCAGGGAGACCGTGCCGCCATCGGTGCACAGCGCCATCCTGACAGGCCGGGACGCCTCGATGTCCTCCCGTGAGGCGTCGAGCCGGGTGGCGTACCGCTGCCCGTCAATGGTGACGAACGGACCCGATCCGCAGGGAAGAGCCAACGCCCGCTTTTCCGGCTGGACAGGGCTTCCGACCACCGTGCCTCGGACGGTGAGGCCGATGGGCCGTGGTACATCAAAACGCCGGCTGAGCTGCCGTTCCTCATCGTCCTCGAACGGTTGGGACGAATCGGCCCGGTTCCGGGTGAACGCGTAGACGATGTGCCCGGAATTCGCCCCGGAGAACAGCCGCGCCGCGTCGAAGGGTGTCTGCAGATACCGCTGAAACGTGATCCCGGGAATCGTCAGCTCGCGGATCCCCGCGCCCAGAAAAGGGTCGCCATCCCCGCTGACCTGTTCGAAGCTGATCCGGAACCACCGGGTCGGGCCGGCGGGTACCGTAAGCCGCTGGGCGGCTTCGATCGGCTCGACCGGGGTCACGGCCGAACCGGCCTGTGTAGTTACCCTCAGCGCCCGTACAGCTGGGCGAGCCTGGCTCTCCGCGAGTAGTTGCACCGTCAATGCCGGCACCTCGATCATCCTCGCGACATCGACCTGCAGCCACTGCCCGACCGAGCCTTTGTCGTTTCTGACGCTCTGCCATGCGGTGCCGGGATCACCATCCACGGCGTTGGCTGGTGCCAGGTCGGTCGCGGCCACCAGCTCGAAGCCGTACGACGACGCGGTGACCGACATCCCACCGACGTAGCCGGCCGTCGTCTGATGCCCTGCCACCGGCCGGTCGGTCCACTGAGCGGGCGGCCCCGCGGCGCCGGCGGCGTACTCATGCGCACCGAGGACGTAGGACTGGCCGCCGTGAACGAGCCCGAACCGGTTGTCACGGCGAGTGAAGGTATCAGTCACCACCCAGGTGCTCCGTGGACCGACGACCTCGGCCGCGGCCGGGTCATCCACGGTGGGAGCGGAATCAGCCATGGCGCCGCGACGGGCGGCGGCGTCACCGGCAACGGCATCAGCATCGCCAGCGGCGCCCGCGACACCGACGGCGGACGCGAGCGAGACAGCGCCGTGCCCACCGAGATCGGCCAGGTCACTGGCCAGCACGACAGCCTGGTCGGGCAGGATCTGCTGCGCCGCCATCGCCACGGTCGCCTCGGCACCACCGGAGACGATCAGGGCCGTGTCAGCCGGGTACGCCCGCACCGGACTGGCACCACCGGGAAGCGTCCACACCTGCAGCGCGGGCACCCGCAGGCCCGGATTGCGCAGTGCCGGAACCAGCCTGGCCTTCGCCGCGGAACGAGCCGGGACCATCGGGCCGAACACCGCGCTCTGTCGCAGCCCGGACCCGCGCAGCGCGCGGTCGATCTGCTCGGATGACGGCGGCACGTCCCAGTCCTTGTTTTGCAGGTCATTACGGACAAGCACCTGTCCGACCCCGGCCCGGGCCAGCGCCTCGGCAAGCCCTGGCGCTGACCCGAGCGTGAGCTGGCGTTCGATCCCGTCCATCCACCGGGTAACTCCGACCCCGCCGAGCGGGACCAGGCTGCGTACCCCCCAGGGTGTCCGTGCCAGCCACTCCATCGGCTCGTCCAGCGGGCGGCCCCAGTCGTACTCGCCGAACGCCGTCCCCGGCAGCACCAGGGTCCGGCCGCCGGCCGGATTGCGCGCCAGCCAGTCCGCGGCCTGCCCCCAGTAACCCGGAACCTCACGAAACGATCCAGCGGGGGTCATCGTGCCCGCGAGCGCGGGGGTCATTCCCGTGATCACACAGGCAGCGGTGGCGATGACGACCGCGGCCCGGCCAGCCCGCTGCCCGGCCCCCCTGCCACGCCCGATGATGCCGGCACCCCGCCGAGCGACCCCGCCAGCCCCGCCGGCCCCGCCGGCACCGGCAGCCCGGTCGGGAAGCCGCCAGGATGCCGCGACGGACAGGGCATGGGCGAGGCCGAGTGCCATCGGCAGCCGGATCACCGGCTGGAACTTGTACACATTGCGGAGAAAGCCGAACGGGCTGCCGAGAAGATCACGGATAGCACCAGCCAGCGGGCTTCCCGGCTGTCCGGGGTAAGCGGCGCAGACGGCAACGACTCCGATCCCGAAGGTGAACACCAGAAAGTGCCGGGACGGCAGATCAGCGCGGGCGAGCCCCCAGACGCCGAGCGCCGCGACCAGGCCTGACCCGATCACCGCCGCGGCGGTGGTGACGTACTCGGACGCCGC
The DNA here is from genome assembly GCF_917627345.1 of Protofrankia sp. CiP3. Lineage (NCBI taxonomy): Bacteria > Bacillati > Actinomycetota > Actinomycetes > Frankiales > Frankiaceae > Protofrankia > Protofrankia sp. CiP3. Next base: position 116,390 of record NZ_CAKJTM010000007.1, read on the forward strand.
GGGCAGCCACGGGCTCGGCAGGCGCAGGTAGGCCATCCAGTCGCTGGCACCCCGCAAAGCCTCGCCAACCGATGTCGTGGCGGTCGTGATGTCGGCGGTCTCGGTATAGGGAAGAAAGTTGAGCCCATACCGCCTCTGCACACCCAGCGCCAGGACCCACCAGCCGGTCGCCAGCAACACCGCCAGGACCCACCAGCCCCGCAGCGCCCAGGCACGCCGGTCGGTCCCGGCCAGGATGAGCCCGACAGCCGGACACAGCAGGACGTCCAGGATGACACTCGCGTTGACGCCGCCGGTGGCGAAGATCGCAAGCCCGGACAGCGCCGCGGCCCGCCGCGGCGACAACCGCGGGAGCGATCCGGGCGCATCCCGCCGCACCGCGAGCACAAGCGGCAAGACCATCCACGGCAGCATCGCGCTCCCCGTCAGCGCGACGGAACTCGAGCCGATCTTTCCCAGCACGAACGGCGATGTGGAGTAGGCAAGTCCGCCGACCACCCGGGACGCCCGGTCACCGACACGCAACGCATCGGCGAGCCGGATCACTCCCCAGGCCGCCACCGTCAGGATCAGCGCCATCCACAGTCGTTGGGTGACCCATGGCGGCAGGGCCAGCACGTTCCCGATGGCGAAGAACGAGCCCATCGGGAACAGGTAGCCGACGTACTGGTTGGGGAACAGGCCGAAATCCGAGGCCGAACTCCACAGATGAGTGCTCCCCGCGAGGAAGCGGAGCGGATTCACCGCCAAGTCAATCTTGGTATCCGCGGCGATCCTGCCGGGCGCCTGAAGCAGACACAGTAGGATGAAACCGGCAGCCATCACCGCTATGGGCCACCGTGGCGTGCGGCCGGGTCCGCCGGGCGCGGGCACGCCGCGCTGCGGGCTCAATGACGCCCCCCGGCCCACCCGCTCCGGCGCCCCCGGCGTCATCGCAGCCGCCGGAAAACCGAACTGCGCGGTCGAGCACAGTTCATACGACCTCGCGCGGAGCCGGCTGTAGACCGATGTCCCGTCCACCCCCGCTCCTCACCGACCCGGGCTTCTCCGCCGCGCAGGCGTCCGCCGCCAGGGCGCCCGCGCCCATGCTGATCACGCGCGCGACCGGGGCCCGGGATGCCTCCACCGTCAGTTCGGGATGGGAGTCGCTGCCGGCCGACGCCACAGCCGGCCGCCGCACCGCGGCCAGCGGCGTGGGCACCGGCTGCGCGACCACCGACGGCTGCGCCTCGCCGCTTCGCAGGCGCAACGGAGTGGGCATGGCGGGGCGTCGCCGCCGGTAGCGCCGGGCCCGCAACACGTCGACCAGCATCGCCGGAGTGTGCCTGGTGACACGGAAGGTCCCACCGGCCATCTCCGACCAGCGCACGGGAACCTCGGCGATCCGGTAACCCATGGACCGCGCGATTGAGAGAACCTCGACATCGAAACCGAAACCGGTGGACCGCGACATGCTGAACAACAGCTTCGCCTCGGCCTGCCGGAAGGCCTTGAAGCCGCACTGGGTGTCCGCGACGTCGAGTCCCGCGAGAGTACGGGTGATCTGGTTGAACGCCCAGCTCCCCATCCGCCGGCCGCTGGTGCGTAGCGCGCTGTCACCGATCCGGCGCGACCCCAACGCCACCTCGGCCTCCTGGAGCGCCGCGAGAAGCAGCGGAAGGTCGTTGACGTCCGAGGCCATGTCCGCGTCCATGAACACGATCGACGCGCCCCGCGCTATCGCGACACCCGTACGGATCGCGGTACCTTTACCGGAATTCCACGGAAGCCGCACGACACGCGCTCGCGGCAGGTCGCTCAGCAGCTTCTCGGCAACCTCTGCCGTACGGTCGGTACTGCCGTCGTCAACAAGGATCACCTCCGCGCCGGCAAGCTTGCCCACGACGGCCACCAGCCGGGGCAACGCCTCCGGGAGCCGGTGCGCCTCGTTGAAGGCGGGGATGACGATACTGACGGGAACGTGGTCCAAGAGTCACTCCCAAGCTGCGTCGGCAACGGCACGGACAGTTACGATCATCTGTCGATCGCGAATCACCTCGCGCCGCCCGAATAAGTCCGGCCGAAAGGTCGATACGGCATCGCCACGCCGGTGAGATCGGAACTGCCGAATCGCTATTCACCGGGCGAAGGCCAACCGACGGCCCATTGTTCGGCCGCCAACAGGTTGTCGGCACGTACTGGTCACGCGGGATGGACGGCAGGTATCGGTACATTCGCCCACCCATCCTTTGACGGCGTTGCCCGGGGCTGCCGGCAACACGCAATAGACCATGCTCGCAGCGCCGTCGGATATTGCGCTGGCGCACCGTTTCTCGACGGTTTGAAACTCGGCCGGCCGCCGGCACGCCGCCGGGGGCCGGCGCGATCCCCGAACCGACCACCGCTATCCCAACCTCACTCTCGGTTACCCAGTAGGCCGAATGGCACACGATCACGGCTCTTCCTGCGTACTCGGCGGCCCGAGGGAATCTCGCGGCGGACGTCGTACTCGAGACAATGGCTGGCGAGCGCACCCGCCCGCACGCCGGTCGGCACCCGCCTGACACGTACACCTCCGGCATCCTCTCGCAGGCACGCCAGCTTCCTTCGCCCGCCATCCACACGTCACTGCGACGCACATCCGACACGTGGGACTTCGTCACATCAGATCACTCTTGGGAGTCAAGCGATTACCAATCGACATGACCACAAACAGCTGCCACCCGAAAGTCAACACGAGAATCCGCCCACGCCAACACCCCTCGATAGTCGACGACCTCCACCGCCGACACCATTGTTGTTCGTATGTTGTCAACCAGTCGTTTTGCCAAGAGTGCCGGGCACTCACAGCCACGAACCTCCACGAGCCGGCCGTTCGCGCACAGCCCGCGGGAATCCGGCCGCGGGCAGGCGGCCGAGACAGCTGCCGGCAGGTCATCATGGCGCTCCCGGGACCCCGGGCGCGCAAAAGCCCGTAATCATACCTGCTGGCCGAACCCCTCGTACTCACGGGCACCTCCAGCACCGTTTGAACGCAAGGCAGCCAGAACAGGTCCGCCTCAAATCATCTAGCCGATATCGGTGCTACCGCCGGAATACCGGGGCCAGTACCCAATGGCACGAAATCGCCGCGCGGGATCCGCGTTGTGCCCCGCCCCGACATCTACCCGAAACAAGCATGGCAGAACCTCGTCACATCCAGTCCACCACTAGCCGAAAGCTTTCAGCGCAACAGCGCAACAGCGCGGCACGCGGACACGAGCGCCCGGCGACAAGAGGCTCCGGCAACAGGGGGCGCGGCGCCCCCGTCCTGGCGCATGCTGGATCCGGCGGATGTCCCCGGCTGAACAGGAGCGATTGATGACGGAACCTACCGGGACAGCCGCCGGAGGCGACGGGCCGGCCGCACCGAACCCAGTCGGCTCCGGCAGCGATCAGAACCAACGAGCGGGTCATCGACGGGATACGAACGATCCCGGGCTGCGTGCCCTGGTCGGCGCTGGCCGCTCCCGGCTGCCTCCGGGAACGGCCATGCGGGCCCGTGACGTCGCCCGTCCCGGCCTCGACGACCTGGCCGAGGCCGAACGCACCATCGTGATTCGGCGGCGGTCCTGGACCGGCCCCGCCACCGCCCCGCGGGCACAACACCGACGGTAGATCGCGGCCGACGGCAGGCCGGGCGGGGTGGGTCGGTGCCCCGGGTCAGGACCCCAGGTCAGGGCGCAGGCCGCGCGGACGCGACCGGCACCACGCCGGACCGCTCGTAGGCCGCGAGCATGGTGAGCCGGCGAACATGACGCTGTTCAGCACTGAACGACGTGTCGAGGAACACCTCGATGAAGCCGGTGGCCGCCGAGACGCTGTGCATCCGCGCACCGACGCTCGCGATGTTCGCGTCGTTGTGCAACCGGGCGAGCCGAGCGGTTTCCGTGCTCCAGACAAGGGCGGCGCGCACACCGGTGACCTTGTTCGCGGCGATGGCCTCACCGTTACCGGAACCACCGATGACGACACCCAGGCTGCCCGGTTCGCCGGCGACGGCCGCGGCGGCCGCGATCACATATGGCGGGTAGTCGTCGTCCGGGTCGTAGCCGGCAGGTCCATGATCAATAACCGAGTGGCCCAGATCGGTCAGTCGAGTGATCAATGAGGTCTTCAGCTGGAAGCCCGCGTGGTCAGAACCGAGATGGACGCGCATGGGACGAAATGATGCCCGCCCCGGGGCGTCACTACTCCCACCCACTCCGATGATCTAGAAAAAGTGCCCCAGCCGGATGGCACCCGCGGCACATTCGTCCTAGCGCCCGTCCACCGGACGGTCCTTGACCGGGCGACCCAGGCCCGCGCGTCCGGGATACGCGCGGCCCCGTGGCGCGAGCCGGACAGTCCTGTTGCCGGGCGCCCTAACCCTCGGCAGCCGATGGCTGCCGCCTGGACCGGGCGAGGTAGCCGGCCACCCGGTTGACCACGGCGACGAACGGCACGACCGCGATCGCCCCGGGGATGCCGGCCAGCACGCCACCCGCGGCGAGGGAGATCACGATCGCGAGTGGGTGCAGACGCACGGCCCGCCGCATCACCAACGGCTGCAACAGATGGCCTTCCACCTGCTGGACCCCAAGCGCGACCCCGAAAATGACCAGAGCCGGCACCCAGCCGTTGGAGACGAGCGTGACCAGAACAGCGGCGCCGCCGGCCACGGTCGCTCCGACGATCGGGATGAACCCGCCCAGGAAGGTCAGCAGGGCCAGCGGGGCGATGAGCGGAACCCCGACGACCACCAGCCCGATCGTGATACCCGCGGCATCCGCGAGCGCCACGAACATGGTGCCGCGGACGTATCCGGTCAGCGTCGCCCATGCCTCCCGGCCCGCGCCGCGCACCCGTTCCTCGCCTTCCGGCGGGAAACGGGTGACGATCCAGTCCCAGATCCGCTCGCCGTCGTGGACGAAGAAGAACGTCGAGAACAGTGTGAGCAGAAGCCCCGTGACCACCTCCGCCGCAACCGTGGCCCCGGAGAGCACTCCGGAGACAAGGCGGCCTCGGTTGTTCGCCAACGTCTGGGTGATGTCGTTCGTAAAATCGTCCAGCTGCTTCTGCGACAGATGCAGCGGTCCGTCCTGTAAATAGTCACGGACCTGTTCCACACCCTTGCTGACCTGGTCGGACAAACTGGGGAACTCATCAGCCGCGTTGAAGCCGACGCCGACACCCACGCCCACCACAATGATCAGAAAACCGAAGACGGTCAGGAAGGACGACACGAGCCTCGGCACCCCATGCCGGCGCAGAGCCGCCGCGATCGGGCGGATCAACGCGCTGATGAGCAGCCCGGCGATCACTGGGATCACCACGACACGGAGCCGGCCGACCGCCAGCAGCAGGATGTAGATCGCCGCTCCGATAATGAGAAGACGCCAGGACCAGCCGGCGGCCACCCGCAACGCCGCCGGAACCTGCGGATCGACCGCAGCGGCGGGTGTCCGCCGCTGCGGTACGCCCACCGGACCGGGCGTACCCACCGGACCGGGCGGTTCCAGCGCGCTGGGCGGTTCCAGCGCGCTGGGCGGGCCGGCGGGCTCCGGGTCCCTCCGATGGCCAGGACGCCCGAAGCCGGCAACACGCCTCACCGGTGCTCCCCCTCATCGTCACGGCACCTGGCGCGCCTGGACCGGTCATGCCTCCCGAATGTTCCAAGCCCGCATCAAACCCGACCGCGGGTGCGCCGGATAGCCGTTTGTCCGTTACCAGGCTCCGCCCGGTGGAGCCGACGTGGCCGACGGCTGGGACGTGGGAGACTGGGAGCCCCGTCGTCGCGGACCGCGGCGTCCATCACCCTCGCCCCGGAGCGGGACACTTGTCCGGCCCTTCGAAAGGACCCGCGTGTCAGCCAACAACCTCACCCGCGACGAGGCGCGTGAGCGCGCTCGGCTGCTCAACGTGTCTTCCTACGAGACGAACCTCGATCTGACGGCTGGCGACACCACGTTCGCCTCACGGACAACGGTGCGCTTCACCTGTACCGAGCCGGGTTCCACCACCTTCATCGAGCTGATCGCCACGGCTGTCGGTGCGGTGACCCTCAACGGCCAGCGCCTGGACCCGGCCGAGGTGTACGACGGGAACCGGATCACCCTCGCGAATCTGCGGGAGGTCAACGAGCTTGAGGTGGCGGCCGACTGCGCCTACTCGAAGACCGGCGAGGGCCTGCACCGGTTCGTCGACCCGGTCGACGGTGCCAGCTACCTGTACACCCAGTTCGAGACCTATGACGCCCACCGGATGTACGCCTGTTTCGACCAGCCGGACCTGAAGGCGGTATTCCAGCTCTCGGTGGTGGCCCCGGCCAGCTGGACGTGTATCTCGAACGGACGCCGGCTGGAGGCCACGGACTCCGGCTCCGGGCGGACGCTGTGGCTCTTCGAGGCCACGCCGGTCATCTCGACCTACATCACCGCGCTGGTCGCCGGCCCTTACCACGAGGTCCGGGACCACCACGACGGGATCGACCTCGGCCTGTACTGCCGGCAGTCCCTGGCCGAGTTCCTCGACCCGGACGAGATCCTCACGATCACCAAGGCCGGGTTCGACTTCTACCACCGGGTGTTCGACTACCGTTACCCGTTCGGCAAGTACGACCAGCTCTTCGTCCCCGAGTTCAACGCCGGAGCGATGGAGAACGCCGGTTGTGTGACGTTCCTGGAGGACTACGTCTTCCGCGCGAAGGTCACCGAGGCCCGCCGGGAGCGGCGGGCCGAGACGATCCTGCACGAGATGGCCCACATGTGGTTCGGCGACCTCGTGACCATGCGCTGGTGGGACGACCTGTGGCTGAACGAGTCGTTCGCCACGTTCATGTCGGTGCTCGCCCAGGTCTCCTCGACGCGGTTCACCAACGGCTGGACGACGTTCGCCAACGCCGAGAAGGGCTGGGCCTACCGGCAGGACCAGCTTTCCTCCACCCATCCCATCGTCGCCGACGCGGCCGACATGGAGGCGGTACGGACGAACTTCGACGGAATCACCTACGCCAAGGGCGCATCCGTGCTCAAGCAGCTCGTGGCGTGGGTGGGCCAGGAGGAGTTCCTGGCCGGGCTGCGGTCCTACTTCCGCCGTTACGAGTATGGCAACACCTCGCTGCGGGACCTGCTTGACGAACTGGAGAACGCAAGCGGCCGGGACCTGTCCGTGTGGGCCGCGGACTGGCTGGAGACCACCGGGGCGAACACGCTACGGGCCCGCTTCGAGACTGACCCGTCCGGGTTGTTCACGGCCTTCGACGTGGTGCAGGAGCCGGCGTTGTCGCCGCCCACAGCGAGCCAGACACTGCGGCCGCACCGGGTGGCGATCGGCCTGTACGACCGCGCCGCCGACGGGTCGCTGCTGCGCCGCGAGCGCATCGAGCTGGACGTCGTCGGCGAGCTGACCGAGATACCGAAACTCGTCGGTGCCCGCCGGCCAGACCTGATTCTGATCAATGACGACGACCTGACCTACGCCAAGATCCGCCTGGACGACCGTTCCCTGGCAACGCTGATCGACTCGATCGGCGCGATCCGCGAATCGCTCCCGCGGACGCTGTGCTGGGCGGCGGCCTGGGACATGACCCGCGACGCCGAGCTCGCCGCACGGGACTATGTCAAGCTCGTGCTCTCCGGTGTGGACGCCGAGGATGACATCGGAGTCGTGCAGTCACTGCTGGCCAAGGCTCAGCTCACGATCGACACCTACGGTGATCCCGCGAACCGGTCGGCCGCGCTTCGGGACGTGTCCGCACGGGCCGAGGCGCTGCTGCGCACCGCCGCACCCGGCAGCGACCTGCAGCTGGTCTACGCGACCACCTTCGCCCACGCGGAAGGACCCGACCAGGTCAGCCGGGTCCGCGCCATCTTCGAGGGCGCCGATGTCATCGACGGGCTCGCTCTCGACACCGAACTGCGCTGGACCCTGCTCATCCAGTTGGTTGCGCGGGGCGTGTACGGAGTCACCGAGATCGAGAACGAACTTGCCCGTGACAGCACCGCGACCGGCGAGAAGCGGGCCGCTACCGCCCGCTCGGCCCGGCCCACCGCCGAGGCGAAGGCTGCCGCGTGGACGGCGGTGATGGACTCCGACACGCTGTCGAACCACCTGCTGGTGGCGACCATGGGCGGCTTCTGGATACCCGGCCAGGAGGATCTGACCCGACCATATGTGAACCGTTTCTTCGCCGAGATCGAGCGGATCTGGCAGACCCGGACCTTCGACACGGCTCAGACGATTACGCAGATGCTGTTCCCATCCGCGATCATCGAACCGGACACGCTGGCGGCGGTGGACGCCTACCTCGCCGCGCACGACCCACAGCCGGCTCTGCGCCGCGCCCTGGTCGAGGGCCGTGACGGCCTGGTGCGCGCGCTGCGCGCCCGTGCCAAGGACGCCGAGGCCGCGGCTGGTTCCTAACCCACGCCGCTGCGGCCGGTGCGAGCGCAGGATCTGCTGCCGGCCGCCACGGATCCCAAACCGAGCGGGACCCGCTCTCAGCGGGCCCCGCTCGTCGACCCGGTCGGCACGTCAACAGCCGCGGTGGACCCACCGGACGCCGACGGGCCAGCCACGTCCGCCAACTGACGGAGTCCGTTGACGATCCCACCGACGATGTCACCGAGCGCGAAACTGGAGATCATCGTGAGAACCGTGAGCCCGGCAGCCTGATCGGAGACGCGGCTCTTGGCCGCCTGTGTCGTCATGATGCGGGCGAAGCGCTGACCGGGCGAAACCAGCAGCAGAACGGCGGAGTCGCGCGTGGCGTCCACCAGGTTGGCCAATGCCCGCTCAGCGAAAAGATCGGCGTCACCGTCGACCGTACCCACCCGGACGGTGAACCGGATGCCGGTCTGGGCCTCCGCTGCCGCCTGGGCTCGGCCGAGCCGGTCAAGCTGGTCATGAGTGAACGCATCACCAGGTGCCACTGGCACCGCCCGAGCCAGGGGCCGCCACGTGCGGACGCTCATCCTCGGCGACAGCGGGAGGAGCGCCGATCCACACCTCCGGGTGCGGCCACGGGCCTCCCGGACGGTAACGGGACGGGCCGCTGCCCCGGCTTGACAGCACCGTCAGGATGATCGCGACGGCGAACCCGACGGCGATCGTCCCACCGTAGACGATCCAGGCCTCGAGCGGCGTGAGCGGGTCGGGGCTGTAACTGTCTCCGATGTCCTGCGCGAACGCGGCACCGGAAAGCGCCGGGATCGTAAGGAAAGCGAGTGCCGCTACGGTAAGAGCACGGCGAGCGGTGTGCCGTAGACGTCGACGAGTCACGTTGCGAAGGTTACCGGGTGATTGACCCAAGGTCGTCCGAGAGGCCTTCCTCCCGTGGTGGCGTGGGCCGGCGCGCCCCGGAGGGGCGAACCCACGCCTGTCCTTTCATCCGCTGTCGGCCTGGTCACGGACACAGGCGAGCAGCCGCGCAAGCCGCTGTACCTGTGGGTCCACCCGTAACCGCTCGATGGTTACGGGCCGGCCGTCAGCGTCGGTGACCGCAAGCCGCCAGTTCGGATAGGAGTCCACCGTGCCGGGCAGGTTCGGCTGGCGCAGGTCACCGACGGCGTCGCCGGGTGCCGCCAGCACGATCCGCGACTGTGACCGGGCAAGCAGACCGTGTAGAGCGAATGCGATCTCACGGGTCACCGCAAGGTCCGACGTGGCACCGCCAGAGCCGCCAGAGCCGCCAGAGCCGCTGGTGCTGCCGGCCAGGCCGGGGGCGGACGCCGCCGACGCGGCCAGGTCGAGCGCGGCAAGATCCGTAGCGAGTAGCCCCTCGCCCCGCAGCAACGCGATCAACGCGTCCCGTTCCCGCCGCCAGGCGGCGAGTTCAGCCTCCCGCGACTGTCGCAGCAGGCCGCGGTCGGCGCGTACCCGCACATGCTCGCCGGTGAGGTAGCCGGCGACGGTAGGAAGATCATGAGTGGTGACACTCGCCATCGCCGGTTCCCGCCACCGGCGCGGCGCGAGCGGATCACCATGCGCGTCGCGTTCGAACCATGCGACAGTCGACCCGAGCACACCGGCCCGGTCCAGTGTCACCGCCACCGAGGATTCGACCGTGCCCAGGTCCTCACCGACGACGAGCGCACCGGCCCGGCTCGCTTCCAGCGCGATGAGCCCGAGCATGGCGTCGGCGTCATAGCGGACATATGTACCGGCCGAGGCCGGGTTACCAGCCGGGATCCACCACAGCCGGAACAGCCCCAGGACATGGTCAATCCGCAGGCCACCGCCTCGACGGAGCACAGCGGCGACCAGCTGCCGAAACGGCGCGTAGCCGGACTCGGCCAGCCGGTCGGGCCGCCACGGCGGCAGCTGCCAGTCCTGGCCCTGCTGGCTGAACCCATCCGGAGGCGCGCCGATGGTCGCGCCGGTCGCGAAGACGTCCTGACAGGCCCAGACATCCGCGCCACCGGGATCAACGCCAACAGCAAGATCGTGAACGATACCGATGGTCATCCCAGCATGACGGGCAGCAGCCTGCGCGGCCATGAGCTGGGCATCACAGCACCGCTGCAACCAGCGGTGGAAGGCGATCCGTGCCCGCAGTTCAAGCCGGGCCTCGGCCACCGCGGACCCGGCCGGGTCATGGAGGTCCGCCGGCCAGCGCCGCCAGTCCCGGCCGTGCCGTTCCGCAAGGGCGCACCAGGTGGCGAAGTCGATGAGACCCTCCTCGCCC
>NZ_CAKJTM010000007.1:127505-131202 GCF_917627345.1 Protofrankia sp. CiP3
GTCCCGCTCGGCCGCGACGGTGAACAGCAGCTCCAGCGCGGCGCTCTTGGCCCGCCACACCGCGTCCCGGTCAAGCAGATCGGGATCAGCCCCCGTGCGGGCAGCGGCGGCGAGCTGATCGACCCGCGCCCGGGTAGCGGCGTCCGCCAGCTCATATTCAGGCAGGTCCTCGGGACGCAGATACAGCGCCGAGGCGAACCTCCGGCTGGTCGGGTAGTACGGGGACGGCTCGACCGGAACCGTCGGCGCGACCGCGTGCACCGGGTTGACCAGCACAACGTCGGCGCGCCGGCCGTCGGCCGACCCGGACCACTCGGCGATCGCGGCGAGGTCGCCGTAGTCGCCCATCCCCCAGGAAGCCGCCGACCGCAGCGCGTACAGCTGGATCATCCATCCCCAGCCGCGGGCGTGGGCCGCGCCCGCTGGAGCGGGAAGTGCGTCCGGCACGACGACGACCTTCGTCGCGATCAGGGTCGCGCCGACCGCGATCCGCAACAAATGATCACCGAATGGCAGCCCCGCGGGCAGGTTCAGCGGGATGCCGAGCATGGCCACACCATCGACCGTGCGCCGTTCGACCGCCTCGCCCCAGTCCGTCAGCTGGCGTTTCCCGCCGCCTTCAAGGGCCAGCTCGGCGCTGCGGACCGAACCGGCTGGCACCCGTAGGACGACCGGTGTGGCCGCGGAGCGCCGCACCACCACACAGGCGGGCAACGGACGCCGCCACAGCGCGTCGCGCGCCTCGGCAAGGGCCGTCGCCGGATTCGCGACGTCGACGTTGAGCAGCCCGAGCACGGTCCGCACGACGTCCGGCGCGACGGTGACCTCCTGGCCGTCCGCGTCGATGTAACGGGTGGCGACGCCATGCGCATCCGCCAGCTGGGCGAGCACCTCATCGACCGTGCCGAAGCCGATGGTGGAGCCCGCGGTGACAGGGCCCGCGGCGGCGGGACCATCAGGGGCCGGCGTGGGACCGGGAAGAACGGAAGCGGGGTCGTTCGCCGGGCCGTTCAGGGGGCCGCCGCCCGAACTGACGGCGTGATCGGTGCTGTCAGACGTCACGACCGGATCCTCTCGTCCACCAGGAGCGACGGTAAGCAGGCCGGGCTGGCGGCGATGCCAGCGCGGAAGTATCCTCCCGCAGCTGGGGAACGAGACTCGGCTCCCGCGGAACGGCCGCGCCCGGCTGGACCGCCGACGGCACGCCTGCTGGGGATGGCCATGCCTCGTCCGGGGGAACCGGCAGCGACAGGCGCAGCAGCGCTCCGCCGGCCGGGCCTTCCTCAGCCCGCACCCAGCCGCCGTGCGCGACGGCGGCATCCGCCACGATGGCCAGGCCAAGCCCGGACCCGGGCAGCCCACGTGCGGACGTCGCCCGGTAGAATCGGTCGAAGACCCGGGAGCGGTCCTCCGGCGCGATCCCCGGGCCCTCATCGGTGACGACAACCTCGCCGGGAGCCACGGTCACGTGGACCTGCCCTTGTGCCGGGGAGAACTTCACCGCGTTGTCCAGCAGGTTCGTCACCGCCCGTTCCAACATGTGCGGGCGTCCGTCCACGGGCGACGGGACGGCGGTCACCACGATCTGAACGTCCTTGGCTTTGGCGCGCCTGCGCACCCGGTCGGCCGCGACATGGACGATCTCGGTCAGATCAGCGGGCTCGACGTCCTCGGCGGGCGCCTCGTCACGGGCCAGCTCGACCAGCTCACTGACCAGTCCGCTCAGTTCCCGGATCTGCGCGTCCACGTCCCGCAGCAGGGCGTCCCGGTCGGCCGTGGGCAGTGCGCGCGCCGGATTGGCCTCGGCCCGCAGCAGTAGCTCGATGTTGGTCCGCAGGCTGGTCAACGGGGTGCGCAGCTCGTGACTGGCATCGTCGACAAGCTCCCGCTGACGCGCGCGGGAGGCCTCCAGCGCCCGCAGCATGCTGTTGAGGCTGTTGGCCAACCGAGCTATTTCGTCACTACCGGTCACTGGGATCAATGCGGAGAGGTCCTGCGTACGGGCGACCTCCTCAGCGGCCGCGGCGGCGGCATCCACCGGCTTGAGAGACGCGCGTGCGATCAGCCGACCGAGCAGCACCGATCCGGCCACTCCCACCACGCCCACACCCAGCAAAATCAGACCGAGATCGCGTAGTGTCTGATCGACGTCGGACATGTCCCGGGCCAGTTGCAGCGCGCCCAGGCCGACGCCGGGAATGCGGATGGGAACGGTGGCGACGCGATAGCGCCCCCCGCCGACAGTGACCGTGCGCAGTTGCTGACCGACCAGCCCGTGTGCCACGGCGATATCGGCGGAGTTGACCGGCAGCATCACCGCCTGGTTGTCCGGCGCCGTCGGGGTGCCGTCGGTGCTGATGACCTGCGCGGGCAGGCCGAAGTTGAACACGATCAGCCCCTGGTCCCACTCGGGGCCCCACTCTTTCGGCTTGATTGTCTGAGCCGCCGTGTAGGCCTGTTGGATCAGCTGGTGGTCGATGGACCGACCGAGCACGATCCCGGTCGCGCCGAGTGCCACGCCTGCCACGACCGCTACCGTGGCGGTCACCGCAAGACCGATGAGCAACGCCATCCGGTTGCGCAACGGCAGACGCACAAGTGACAAACGAGGGTGGCGGGGCCGCGCTCTCATCCGGAGGCCCTCACAACGGGACCTGCTCCCGCCCGCCCCCGTCGGCTCTCCTAAGAGCGACCGGCAATAGGCACGCGGCGTCGCGGGGCTGGGGCACGCCCCTATTGCCGGGCGCTCTAAGCATTCCGATGATGGTCATGGTCAGAACGGTCACGAAGCCGCGTCCCGCAGAACATAACCCACCCCGCGGACCGTGTGCAGCAGCCGCGGCTCGCCACCGGCTTCCAGCTTGCGACGCAGGTAGCTGACGAACACCTCGAGCGAGTTCGATGACGGCCCGAAGTCGTATCCCCAGACTCGCTCCATGATCATAGAACGGGAGAGCACCTGCCGCTGGTGGACGAGAAACAGCTCCAACAGGTCAAACTCAGTCTTGGTGAGTGTCAGTTCCCGTCCCCCGCGGGTCACCTGACGGCTGCTCTGATCAAGACGAATGTCCGCGAAGAGCAGCGCGGGGGGCACCCCCGGAGCGATCCCCGCCTGATCCGCTCCCGTGAGACCCGCGGCGGCCGAAGCCGCGGCCCGGGCGGACAGCGACGCCCGGCGGGTCAGCGCGCGCAGCCGGGCGAACAGCTCCTCGAGGGCGAAGGGCTTGACCAGATAGTCATCCGCCCCCACGTCCAAGCCGTTTACCCGGTCGGCCAGCCCATCACGGGCAGTGAGCATCAGAATCGGCAGGTCGTCACCACGGCCACGCAGCTGGCGACACGTTTCCAGGCCGTCCACCCGGGGCATCATCACGTCCAGCACGACGATGTCCGGGCGGTCGCGAGCGACCGCGTCCAGCGCCTCCATACCATCACGCGCTGAACTGACCTCGTAACCCTCGAACCGCAGCGACCGCTCAAGAGACTCCCGGACCGCCGGCTCGTCATCGACCACAAGTACGCGCACACCACACAGTCTGCCCCCCGAGTCACGCGGCGCAGGCCGTCCGGAAGGACTCTCAGCATCGTCTACCGAGATCCTTATTCACGGTTCAGTCAGGGCAGGCCCGATGGATCTTCAATCGCGCGTCTGGACGCCTGGACGCCGCCGTATCGACCGATATCAACCGGGCGCGCT
>NZ_CAKJTM010000008.1:0-12835 GCF_917627345.1 Protofrankia sp. CiP3
ACCCCTATTGTCGGGCGCTCTTATTCCGCGTTCTGTGTCCAGGTGAGTCTGCCACCGTAGGCCACGGTCCTGCCGCACCCCCGGCCGGCGTTTCGCCGCCGGCATGTCCACCCGACAGGGGCCCGCCCGGCCGCTTCGCTCAGCGCCTGTTTTGAATCTTGGGTTCGGCCAGCGCGCCGCGGTCCGGCGACGGCATCGTCGGTGTCGAGCGCCGAGACTACGACAAAAGCCGTGCTTGGGCGTCCTTCGCCGTCGTGTTATGGCGTGTTTCGGAAGTCGTCATTCGACCAGGGAGCCGGAATGACGATCTCAAACGCGCTCTAAAAGCCCAGGCCACCGGCACCGGGGATATGCCCGGGACGGATGCCCAACTCGTCGAGCCGCTCCCACAGTGACGCGAGCGCGGCGACCGGATCACGAAAATACGCCGAGCCCCGGACCCGCCAGAACTTCCAGCCCTGCCGTTCGAGTACCCGCTGGCGCCGCAGGTCGGTCTCCCACTGCTCCGGGCCGTGGAAACGGTCGCCGTCGCACTCGACCGCGAGCCGGTCACGGGCTCCCTCCACCACCAGGTCGATGCGGAAATGACCAACGTGATGCTGCGGAAGCACCCGGTAGCCACGGCGCAGGAGTTCCCGCAGCACAGCGCGCTCGAAGTCGCTGTCACACCGCTCCTCCAGAGATTCGGCCCGCGCCCGCGGCGTGTTGACGCCATACGCGTAGGCGAGCAGCTGCCCGCGAACATCGTCGGGATGCAGCACGGCGTGATCGACAGTATGGAAGATCCACAACTGGTCGCGGGCACGGCTGGCCGCGACGTTGATGCGCTGCTGATCGGCCTTGCTGGTCGCGGCGGAGCGACTGTCGTCGGCGACAACCGAGAGGAAGACGACATCCCGCTCGTCTCCCTGGAAGTTGTACGGGTTACCGACCCGGATCCGCCGGCGCTCGTACTCCTCAGCACCGATCTTGTCCACCAGCGTCTGCTCGATGAGGCGCCCCTGCCCGTTCCCCAGCAGGGTGACAACCCCGAAGGTCATCCCGTCGTACGCGGGATCAGCATGACAGTCGAGAAGCTGCTGGATGAGGGCGAACGCCTCGGGTTCGTTGACGTCGCCGTACTGGCCACGCGTGCGGACGCCGGCCGCCACCCGGACTGGCCGGACCGCGGGGCCGATGCCGCGATCGACAGCCTCCCGCAACGGTAGGATCTTGCCGTCGTAGAACCGGTTGGAGAACTCGATGATGTCCGGCACACACCGGAAGTGCTCACGCAACGGCACCACCGCCCCGAACACGCGGGTCGCGGTGTCGTAGAGGCTGGCTTCCACGTCAAGCAGGGACCGCTGCGGCATGCCGGCCAGGTGTGACTCGATCAGCTCGAAGACACGGTCCCGGTCGACGCCCACCGCCGTCGGACTGATCTGCTTGTCGTCGCCCACGACGACAACCTTGTGACCAAGCGCGAGGACCCCCAGGGACAACACGCCGCACTGGCTGGCCTCGTCGACGATGACAACGTCGAACAGCGCGGTGCGGCGAGGATCGAAGCTCTGCAGCACCCGATGAATCGGCATGATCCAGATCGGGACGGCGCCCATCGCCGCCGGCAGCTCGGCCCGCGCGTCCGCCTCCCATTTACCGGCGAATCTGCCAGTGCCCTTTCCGATCCTCGCGAGGGCCTGGAGCCAGGCGATGAGCGCACGCCGTTGATCTTCAAGCAGGCTGCGCCGCACGCCGAGCCGGGCCCCGCGGGCGGCCAGCTCCAGGATGAGCCGGCGCACATCGGCCGCGGTGGCGGCGATCTGACGCTGCAACAGCGTGGCGTCGCCCCGGCCGAGCAGGCTCTCCAACCAGGTCTGGGCCTGCCGCCACTGCCAGAGCCGCGCAAGGTCCCGCGGCTGGCCACAGACGGCGGTGTCTCCGCCGGAGCTGACGACACGGCTGGCCCAGACCGGGGCGACAGCGGCGAGACGCCCGGCCAGCTCGTCACGGCGGGCCAGGACGGGCCGCAGCCCGGTGAGCCGGTCGATCTCCTCGCGGGCCGTCTGCCATGCGGCGAAGTCACGCCGGGCCAGCGTGTCGGACAGCGCGTCCCACAGCGGGCTCGCGTCCGGCCGCCGCCGCCCGGACTCGAGAGCCGCGCGGAGCTCGTCGAGCCGCGCTGTCTGCACCCGTTCGTCGCCACGCTTCGCGGCAGCCGTGAGCACGGTGCCGATCTCGCACAGCTCGGCGGCGGTCGGCCGCGCCGGGGTCCGCGGAAGCACCGCACGCAGCCGGACGACCAACGCGGGCATGGCCGTGGCCTCCCAGGCGATCGCGCCGCGCAGCAGGCCGACCGCCGTTTCGAGCGAGGGGAGGAAAGCCGGTGTGCTGGCGTCCAACGGCGGCGCGTTCAGCTGCTCGACCAGCTCGGCATACCGGCGGCCCGCCGTCGCCCTGGTGGCCCGCTCGCGGATCACCGCCCGGACGGCGTCGACCTCGGCTTCGGTCCGCAGCTCAAAGCCATCGACCCGGACGGCGCTGTGAAACGCCTTCAGCCCCTTGCCGCCGAGGCGTGGAATGCCCCGGCCCGCGGCGAAGCGGGACGCAAGATCGTCGAGGAAATCCTCCTGCGACCGGGGGTCACCAGCCGGGATGACGATCTCCCTGCCGGCCATCCGGCGCCGCGTGTCAACGAGTGTGCCAGCGCATTCGGCAAGCGCCTCGGCCTGCTCCGCCCAGAACCCGGCCAGCGCCGCGGACTGGGCGACCTGACCGCGGACGGTGACAAGCCATGGCGCATCCAGCTCGGCGATACGAGCAACCGCCTGCTGGGCGTCACCGGCGAGGACCTCAAGCGCCGGTCCACCGAGAGCGTCAACGGCTGGCAGCACCACCCCCCGCTCCTCCAGCTCGGCGAGTTCGTCGCGGAGGAGGTCGAGGACACGGTGCCGCTCGCGGAGATCCCCGGTGGACGGGATCACTGTCAGGTCCGGCAGCAGGCTGTGGGCGGCAGCCGCGTCCGCCGCGTTCACCGTGCCCGCAAGGCGGACCAGATCGGTGAACTCGCCGAGTGTCACCGGCGGCCGGCGGCCGGCGGCCGGCCTGTCTGGGATGCGGTCCCATTCCGCCTCGTGGCGGGCCAGCCAGGCGCTCACCTGTGCGGCCTTGGCGGGCCCTTCGGGGAGCTCGAACTCGGCGGCCTCGTCGCGGAGCAGATCCACCAGGCGCAGCTCGAGGTTCCGCTCGCGAGCACGGGCCGTATCAAGATCGCGGGCGAGCGCCTCAAGCGCGCGGGCCTCGGCGTCCGGTTCGATGCTGGAGACCGCGTCCATGATGGTCTGGACGGAGGCACGGAGCTCACCGAGCGCGGCCTGGCTGGAGCCGAGCACCGCGATCGACAGGTCACGCAGCTCCGCGGGTATCTTGTCGCGAAGCACCCCAAGGGCCTGCTCGTTGTACGCGGTGACCAGCACCCGCTTACCGTGGGCAACCAGATGGCTGACAAGGTTCGCGATCGTGTGGCTCTTGCCCGTACCAGGCGGGCCCTGCACCGTGACGCCCCGGGACCGCGCGAGCCGGACAGCGATACGCTGCTGATCGTCATTCGCGGGCAACGGCATGAGCAGGCGTTGCCCGACCGCCGCCCAGCCGTCGTCGCCCGTGCCCTCGCCGGGGCCGGCCGCCGCGCTGTGGCCGTCGTCCGCCATGATCGAGGCAAACGCCTCGGCGAGAAGGTCGCTCTCCGCGAGAACCTGGCGCAGCTCCGTGTAGAAACGGCGATACAGCGTCGGACGTGGCCGGACGAACAGGACCCACGTGTCGGCCAGCACCGCGGCCGCGGCCGGGGCAGGCACCTCGGGACCGGGCGCGACCCGCGCGTCAAGGCCGAGCGGCGCGACAATCTGCGCATACAGATCGGCCAGGCCGTCATCAGACCAGGGATCCGGCGGGACCCCCCGTACCCGCTCCCGCAGTGCCGCCAGTTCCTCCACCGCCGCGAGCCCCAGCAGAGGGTCGGTCTCCAGCGCGGGCAGCCCGTCCGGCAGGACCGACAGCACCCCGGTGTCCGCGTCCATCTCGATGGTCACGGGGGTGAGGAGCAGCGGATGGTGGACGGCCTCCCCTGCCGGCAGCCACGACAGCACGCCGTGGCCCCACACCAGCTCGTACCTCGCGTTGTCCCGCTGTAGCCGTAGCCGCAGATCGTACAGCTGTTGATACAGCCTTCGGCCGGCCCGGGCCGGCATGGCCCGCTCCGCCCACGGCTGCCAGTGCTCGACGACCCACCGCGCCAGTTCAGCCCGGACCTCCTCCGGGTCCTCGCCCCGCTCGGCCGCGGACGTGTCGAAGTCGAGGGGCAGCAGCGGCGGCCCGGACAGGCTGACCGTCGCGGACGACACGTGACGAGCCAGCGACTGCGTGAGCACCGGTGCGTCCGGCTCCACCATCTTCGGGACCGCCAGCCACGCCGGCTGGCCCGGAGCGGGGCCCAGCAGCACACCGTGCCGCACCGGGATGTCGACCGGACGAATCAGCGGCGGCTCATACTCGCTCACGCGCCGCTTCGGCGCCGCCGACGACTCCGACAGAGCCGCCAGGTAGTCCAGCAGGTGCAGCGACCGTGCTTTGGCCTCACCCTGACGCGTGCTCACGACATCCCCCGTGATCGGCTCTTTCCGTCAATCAATCTTCTGACAGCAGAATGTTGTACCGGATGTGTCCGACAGTT
This sequence comes from Protofrankia sp. CiP3, assembly GCF_917627345.1. Classification (NCBI taxonomy): domain Bacteria; kingdom Bacillati; phylum Actinomycetota; class Actinomycetes; order Frankiales; family Frankiaceae; genus Protofrankia; species Protofrankia sp. CiP3. Next base: position 4,715 of record NZ_CAKJTM010000008.1, read on the forward strand.
CCGGACGGCAACTCATCCCGGCTCGTCACCACGAGCCGAGGCTGCCACTGGCAGCGGCCGTCCGCCGCGACCAGCCGCCGCGACCAGCCGCGGACGCACCCGCGGCGCTGGGGCGTGTCTGCTGGGCGGTTGTCGGGCACCGCTCCAGGGAACAAGCAATCGGGTGTGATCTCATCACTCGCCGTTGACGCACCAGGGGGTCCCTGCCGCCGCTCCCCTCGAGCCGCGCACGGCCGGCAACCCGGAGATGTTCGACGATGAGGACCGTTCGGCGCGGCAGCACCGACCAGAAGGTCAGCGTCCGCAACAAAGTGACGGCGACCGGGCCGTCGCCGGACGATCCGCTGGCACCGGATCCGCTGGCACCGCTGCGGAACCGGCGTTACCTCGGGCTGCTGGCGCTTGCCGCGATCCTCGGAGCACCGATCTCGGCCGTGGCGTATGGCTTCCTCAAACTGGTCGCCGACATGCAGGGATGGATCTTCACGGACCTGCCCACCGCCCTGGGCTTTCATGAGGAGCCACTGTGGTGGCCGCTGCCCGTGCTCGCCCTCGCGGGCATCCTGGTCGCGCTTACCATCCGATATCTGCCTGGGCGAGGCGGTGTGTCACCAGCTGACGGTTTCACCGTGCATGGCGCGCCCGCACCGGCCGAGCTCCCGGGTATCGTGATCACAGCGCTCGCGACCTTGGGTTTCGGCGTGGTACTCGGACCCGAAGGGCCACTGATCGCAATCGGCGGCGGCCTCGCGCTGTGTGCCGTACGCCTGGCCAGACGCGATCCGCCCGCGCAGGTCGGCGCGGTGGTGGCCGCGGCTGGTGGGTTCGCCGCGATCAGCACCCTGTTGGGTTCGCCCCTGATCGCCGCGTTCCTCCTGATGGAGGCGGTTGGGCTGGCCGGGGCAGCCCTCGAGCTGGTGCTGCTGCCCGGCCTGGTGGCCGCCGGGGTCGGCAGTCTGATCTTCATCGGTCTGAACTCCTGGACCGGTTTCGGAACCCTGTCACTGGCGATTCCCAACCTCCCCCCGGTGGGGCAGCCGACCGTGGCCGAGTTCGGGTGGGCGCTGGTCATCGGTCTTGCCGCGGCACCGGTCGGATCGGCGATCCGGCCGCTGGCCCGGCTGCTGCGTTCCCAGGTCGAACGGCATGCGCTGGTGGCCACGCCGCTGGTCGGCCTGGCCATCGCGGGTCTCGCGATCGCGTACGCCGAGGGCAGCGGCAAGGACACGTCTGATGTGCTGTTCTCCGGCCAGGACGCACTGGGCCCGCTCATCGTCAGCGGCACCGGCTACTCGCTGGGAGCGCTCCTGCTGCTGCTCGCCTGCAAGGGGCTCGCCTACAGCGCGTCGATGAGCAGCTTCCGGGGTGGGCCCATCTTCCCGGCGATGTTCCTGGGAGCCGTGGGCGGGATCGCCATGTCCCACCTGCCCGGCCTGCCCCTCGTCGCCGGGGCGGCGATGGGCATCGGGGCGATGAGCGCGGTGCTGCTCACACTGCCGATGACCTCGGTGCTGCTGGCCACTCTGCTGCTGCTGAAGGACGGTCTCACGGTCATGCCCCTGGTGATCGTGGCCGTGGTGGTGGCCTATGTGACCGCTGTCAGGCTCACTCCGCCACCAGCCAGGTGAGTCCGGCGCGGCCCGGTAATCGAGAAAAAAATCAGTTATCTTATCTATCACTTCAGATACAAGATGGGCGGTATGACCCGAGCATCGGAGGCGCTCATGGCATCGGAGTTCGGCGGACGGGTCGCCCTGGTGACGGCCGCGGCCGGGAAGGGCATCGGCCAGGCGACGGCCAGGCGGCTGGCCGCCGGTGGTGCCCGGGTCGTCGTCACCGACATCCACGAACGGCGGACCCACGCGGTCACCGCCGCGATCGCCGCCGACCACCCGGGCACCACCGTGGTCGGGTATCCGATGGACGCCGGTGACCGCGACCAGATCGACACAGTCGTCGCCGAGGTGGCGGGCACCCTCGGCCCGGTGCAGATCCTGGTCAACAACGCCGCCGTGAACGTGCTCGGCAGCATTTTCGACTACGACCCGGCCGCCTGGGATCACGTCCTGCGGGTGAACCTGACGGGCGCCTGGTATCTGTGCCGGGTGACCATGCCGGCGATGCGCGACGCCGGTGGCGGTGTCATCGTCAACATCGGCAGCTATGCCCCGGACGTCGGCGGCAACGGCATCGAGTCGCCGTACGCGATCACCAAGGGCGGCCTCAACGTGCTCACCCGCAGTTGTGCGCACGAGGGCGGCCCGCACGGCATCCGAGCGGTGTCGGTCTCGATGGGCCTGGTGCGGGGAACCAAGTTCGTCGACGACCATCCCGAGCTGAAGGACATTCCCGGCGCCCTCGGGGTGCTCGCGGACCTCACGACCGCGGACGAGATCGCCGAGATGGTGGCCTTCGTCGCCTCCGAGCGTGCCCGCCACCTCACCGGCGAGATCATCAACGTGTCCGGCGGCGCCTACATGCGCGCCTGACCCGGCTTGGCCTTAACAGGTCGGCACACCGTAACAGGTCGGCGCACTATCCATGATCGGCGCGTGTTTGTCGTTGTGTACGGTTTTCGGCCGGATCGGCGTGCCCAACGACAAACAATCGCTGATCTTTCCGGTCGCGGAGCGGGATCGCGCGCCCTAGCGCAGGACGCAGCGGCCACCGTCGACCATGAGAGTCGCCCCGGTCACGTAGCTCATCCCGGGGCCAGCCAGGGCGACGACGGCGCCGCCGATGTCGTGCTCGCAGTCGCCCATCCGGCCGAGGGGCACCTTCCTGAGCACGGCCTCGAAACGCTTCGGCGCCGCGTCCCGGAAGGCGGTGGCGGCGGGTGAGTCCCCGAACGGGCAGATCACGTTGACGGTGATGCCATACTGGCCCCACTCGCGCGCCGCCACCTTCGTCAGGCCGCGGATCGCCTCCTTGGCCATCACGTACGAGGCGAAACCAGGATCGCCCTCGACGCCGGTCGACGACGCGAGGTTGATGATCCGTCCGCCGTGCGCGGACAGGTGCGGAAAGCAGGCCCGCATCGCGTGGAAGGTACCCAGGGTCCCGCTGCTGTAGCAGACCGCCAGGTCCTCGGCTGTCGTCTCCCCCAGCAGCTTGGGCGGGACGACGGTCTGCGCGTTGTTGACCAGAATGTCGACGGTGCCGTATGCCTCGACGGTCGCGGCCACCAGCGCCTCGACCTGCCCCTGGTCGGCCACGTCGCAGCCGGCTGCCAGCGCCCGGCCGCCAGCCTCGGTGATCTCGGCGGCGGTGCGCTCGACCTTCGTCAGTGTCCGCCCGCCGACCGCGACAGCCGCGCCCTCCCTGGCCAGCGCATGCGCGATACCGCGCCCGACGCCCTGGCCCGCGCCGGTCACGATCGCGACCTTGCCCATCAGCAAACCAGGGAGCTGGCCGTCCACCCGGGCCATCCAACCTCCATCGAGAACGCCCGCACCGAGGCCTTCGCGGCCACGGCTGGCAGGGCACCTGTGTCACGGGATAGCACAAAACATATAAATGATTTATCTTCCAGCGCCATAGGCCCGACCCGACCAGGCCGGCGCTCGGCGCTCACGCCAGGCCGGCCTGGCGCTTCGGCACCGATTCATCTATAAAATCATACTGATATGATGATTCCGGACCGTCCGACCGAGGCGGCCAACGGATCGCACCGAGGACGGTGACGTCCTGTTGAAGGGGATTACGCCGATGACGCCGCAGACAGCGGAGGCCTCCTCCCTCAAGACGGTCGACGAGGCCATCGACCGTCTGCTCGCCGAGCACCCGCCCGCGTCCACGCCACCGGCGGAGTTCCTGGGCGCGCAGTACGACGCGGGCCTGGCCTGGGTCTCCTTCCCGGTCGGCCGCGGCGGCCTCGACCTGGGCGTCGGGCTACAGAAGCACATCACCGGGCGGCTCACCGCCGCTGGTGCCCCCAGCGGTTTCTTCCGCAACCCGCTGGGATACGGGATGGGCGGGCCGACGGTCCTGGCGCACGGCACCGACGAGCAACAACAGCGCTACCTGCGTCCACTGTTCACCGGCGAAGAGGTGTGGTGCCAGCTGTTCAGTGAGCCCAACGCGGGCTCGGATCTGGCGTCGCTGGCCACCGTCGCCGTCCGCGACGGCGACGAATGGGTGATCAACGGGCAGAAGGTGTGGACATCCTGGGGTCACGTCGCCCGATGGGGGATGCTCCTCGTCCGTACCGACCCGTCGGTCGTCAAGCACCGCGGCCTGACCTTCTTCCTGTGCGACATGACAGCCCCGGGCGTCGAAATCCGGCCATTGCGGCAGCTGACTGGCGACGCCGAGTTCAACGAGGTCTACCTCACCGACGTCCGGCTGCCGGACGCGCAGCGCATCGGCGGGGTCGGGCAGGGCTGGGGGGTGGCGCTGACCACGCTCAACAACGAGCGCTACATGCTCAGCGACGGGCTCTCCGCGCGGCCCGCGGTCGACGCGGCGATCGGGCTGTGGCGGGAGCGTGCGGACACCTCCTCGGCGCAGGCGCGGGTGCTGCGCGACCGGCTGCTCGACCTGTGGATACAGGTCGAGGTCACCCGGCTCACCGTCCTGCGCGCCGACACCGACCGCGAGCGCGGCGGGACGGGCCCGCAGGGCTCCGTCGCGAAGCTCGCCACAACACAGCTGAACAAGCGGGCGACAGAGCTGTGCGTCGACCTGCTCGGCGCGGCGGGCATGCTCTACGATTCGTACGACACTCGCGAGTTCGACATTCAGGACGCCACCGAGCAGGGCGGCCCGGTCCGGTCCTTCCTGCGGGCCCGTGCCAACACGATCGAGGGTGGCACGTCGGAAATCCTGCGGACCACCCTCGGCGAGCGGGTACTGGGGCTGCCCGGGGACGTCCGGGTCGACAAGAACCTGCCCTGGACCGCGGTCCGCCGCTCCTGACCGGGCGAAACAGCGACCAGCCGGCACAATCGACACACATACCGGTCGCCATGCCCCGAGTATCGAAACGTCGACATCGGATGTCGACGTTTCGATATCGGCCGTTCGACATCAGCCTTTTTCAGCCGGGATGGACGAACTCACCTGGCGCCAGTACCGAACCACCGTCCACGTCGATCACTTGGCCGGTGACCCAGGAGGCGTCCGCGGACAGCAGGAACGCGGCGACCGAGGCGATGTCGTCCGGTTCACCGAGGCGGCGCAGCGGGACCACCTGGGACTGGATCTCCTCCCTGCCCTCCCAGACGAACCTCGAGCCCTCGGTTTTCACCAGGCCGGGGGCGATCGCGTTCACCCGGACGCCGTCAGGGCCGAGATCGAGCGCCAGATCGCGGGTGAGCGCCTCCAGCGCCGCCTTACCCGCGGTGTACACGGCCGCGTACGGAACGAGCTTGCGGATGCTGATGGCGGACACGTTGACGACGGCTCCGCCGCCGTCCGCCAGGCCCGCCTTCATCGCCTCCTGGATCATGCCGATGGCAATCCAGGAGTTGCCGACGACATCGCGGGCGAAGCTGTCCCGATCAGCAAGGTGCGGGCGGCCCAGATAGCTGCTCAGCCCCAGGTTGTTCACCAGGTAATCGATCCGGCCGAACGTCCGCGTGGCCGCGGCGACCAGGGCCGCGGCCGAATCCGGCTCGGCCGCGTCCGCGATGGCGGTGGCCACGCTCAACCCGGCGGCGGCGAACTCCGCCCGGGCATCCTCTAGATCATTTTTATTACGGGCGTTGAGGACGACGCTGGCGCCCTCCGTCGCCAACCGCCAGGCGATCGCCCGCCCGATCCCCCGAGACGACCCGGTGACGATGGCCACGCGCCCGCTGAAACGTCCGTTCACAACCGGCCCCCTGGTATGCGCGGAGTTCCCTGGCAACATCCGCTTGACAGATGTGACGTAAAATAATAACACTAATTTAAAAATTAGTGAGGCTTTCGAGAGCGGTCGACCGGCGCTGGAGGGCGCTTCCTCCGACGGGACACGGCGACCCGGAGACCTGGGCCACCGGCGGCGCGCGACGGGCACGATCGCGCCACCGCTGGCCCCTGGCGGGAACAAGGAGTGGGCATGGACAAGATCTGGGCGAACTCGGGAGATTCGCACCTGTTGGAGCCGGTCGACCTGTGGACGTCAAGACTGCCGGCGCACCTGGCGGACCGCGCTCCACGCACCGAACGGGGCGACCGGCACGAAACAATCTACGTCGACAACGTGGTCCAGCGACGGGCGCTCAACGACTTCATGGACTCGTTCCGTCCCCCGGGCGCCTACGACCTCAAGCTTCGCCTCCAGGACATGGATGCCGAGGGCATCTGGGGGCAGCTCGTATTCCCGTCGATGGGCCTGTGGACCGTCCTGATCACCGATCGGGAACTCGCCGCCGCGTCCGTGCGGGCGTACAACGACTGGTGCCGTGAAGAGATCATGGATGGCTCGCCTCGCATCGTCGGCGCCGCGCTCCTGTCGATGGCCTCCATCGAAGACGCCGTGGCCGAGATCGAGCGGGTCGCCGGGATGGGGTTCCAGTGCGTGTTCCTGCCCACCGTCGTCCCCGACGGGCAGGAGTACGCCCAGGAGCTGTGGGAGCCGGTCTGGGCCGCGGCTGAGGAGGCAAACCTCCTGATCGCCTTCCACATCGGTACCGGCTCGGACGCCAAGGCATTCCGTGGTCCCGGAGCGGCTGTCATCAACTACGTGGAAACGACCTTCCCCGGCATGCGGGTGGTCACCCACCTGGTCGGCGCGGGCGTGCTCGACCGTCACCCGCGCCTGCGGATCATGATTGCCGAAGGTGGGGCGTCATGGGTGCCGGCGCTCGCCGACCGGATGGACGAGGGCTATCGCCAGCACGGCAACTGGGCGCTGCCCAAGCTGTCGGCGCTGCCGAGCGAGCTGATCTACCGGCAGGTCTACACGTCCTTCCAGCACGATGTGAGCGCTGTTCCCGCGGTCACCGCTATGGGTTACCGCAACGTCATGTGGGGTGACGACTACCCCCACCTCGAGGGTACCTACGGCCACACCCAGCAGACGCTGCACGATCTGTTCCAGGATGTCCCGGACGAGGTGCGCCACACCATCACCCTGGACACCTTCCGCACGCTGTTCACCGTGCCGGACCGGGTCGAGGCCTGAAGCCTCAGGCCTTCGGGCCTCGGCGCAGGCGGCCTGACCGCAGGACACGGCCAGGCCGCCTGCCCAGGCAACGGCAACGCGGAGAAGCCCCGGACGCAACCGCCTCCGGGGCTTCTCCGCGTTCAACGCCGGCCCGCGCCGGCCCGCGAGGTCAGGCAGGTGCCTGGGCCAACGGCGCGCCGGACAGATAGGACTGCGCGATGTCGTCCAAGCGGCCGCGCAGATCCTGCGCGGTACCGCTGAGCGCGATCCGGCCGCGGCTCATCACATAGGCCCGGTCGGCGAACTCAAGAGCCTTCGCGATGTGCTGCTCGACGAGGAGCACGCCCACACCGCCGTCCGCGGCCTGCCGGACCGCACGCAGCAGCCGCGTGACAACCAGCGGTGCCAGCCCGAGCGAGAGCTCGTCGGCCAACAGCAGGCTCGGGCCACGGCCCAGCGCTCGGGCCAGGGCCAGCATCTGCTGCTGGCCACCGGAAAGCAGCCCGACCCGCCGTCCGCGGAACTCGGCAAGCTCCGGGAACAAGTCGAACGCGAGCGCCAGGTCACTCCCGCTGACCCGCAGGTTCTCCTCGACGGTCAGGCTCATGAACACCGACCGCTCCTCGGTGACCAGGCCAAGGCCCGCCCGTGCGCGCCGGTGCAGCGGGGCCTTGGTGACCTGGCCGCTCACCCGGACCTCCCCGCCGAGAACAGGCAGCTCACCACACAGCGTGAGCAGTGTGGTGGTCTTGCCCGCGCCGTTCGGGCCGAGCAGCGCGACGACCTCGCCCGGCTCCACGTGTATGTCGAGGTCGCGCACGACCGCGAGCGAACCGTAGCCGGCCGACAGTCCTATCGTTTCGATCAACGCTGGCATCGTGTGCTCCTCAGCCGACCCTCGGGGCGGCACGATCATCAAACTCTCACGTCATACTTTTTCGGACTGAATCAGCTTTTTGGACGCATGCGGTTTCGGTGACTCGGCCCGCTCACCGGGCCTGTGGGAGTCAGCCAGGGCCGCGCCGGCC
>NZ_CAKJTM010000008.1:13246-19544 GCF_917627345.1 Protofrankia sp. CiP3
CGGTGGAGTCGGCGGTGTGGCTGTCCTCCCCGAGATAGGCACGGATCACATCGGGATTGGTCCGGATCTCCTCAGGTGCCCCTTCGGCGATCTTCCGACCGAAGTCGAGCACCGCGATGCGGTCGCAGATGCCGAGGACCAGCGGAATGTCATGCTCGATCAGCAGAACGGCGGTGTTGCGCCGCTCGGCGATCCCCCGGATGACCGTCCCGATCTCGGCGCTCTCATGGGAGTCCAGACCGGCGGCCGGCTCGTCGAGGAACAGCACGTTCGGATCGGCGAGCAGCGCCCGGGCCACGCCGACGAGCCGCGCCCGGCCATGCGGAAGCTCAGCGGGCTTGCTGTCCAGCAGATCCGCCAGCCCGAACTCCTCGATGATCTCTTCCATGGTGACAGACGGACGCTGCCGCCCAGGACGGATCATGTCGGTGAAGTAGTACCCCAATGCCTGGGTGTCCGCGGCGGCGAGCAGATTCTCCCGGACGCTCATGTCCGGGAACAGCTCGACCGCCTGGAAGGACCGGGCCAGCCCGGCCCGTGCCCGCCGTACCGGCGACCATCCGGCGATGGGCTTCCCGTCGAGCAGCACCTCGCCCGACGTCGGCTTGGTGAAGCCGGTGACGATGTCCAGCAAGGTCGTCTTGCCCGCGCCATTGGGGCCGATCAGCCCCAGCACCTTGCCCGGCTCAACGCGCAGGTTGACGTCGCTGAGCGCCTGCACCCCACCGAAACGGACGCTGAGATTACGCACCTCAAGCACCGCGGGCTCACGGCGACGGCTGGCGGCCGGCCTGTCAGCGGCAGCGCCGTCGGCTCCGTCGGCTCCGTCGGAAGCGCCGGCCGCGCCGGTCGCGGTGGTACCAGCGGGCGCCGCACCGTCTACAGCCGGCGCTGGCGCTGGTGCTGATCCGCCGCCGCGCAGCCGTGCGACAAGTGCCTGATAACCATCGGAGTTGAGTTTGGCGATCCCGTCCGGGGCCTGGAAAAGCGTCAGGATGACGCCACCACCGGCGATGAGGGGCAGCCAGCCGCTGATGTCACCGAGCGAATCAACGATCTTCGCCGTGACACCGCCCGCAATCATGGTGGCGCCAGCCAGGCTGCCCGACGCCCAGCCAATGCCGCCAATCACCGCATACATGACGACGTTGATGGACCCGAACACGTCGAACTGGGTGAAGACCACGGTCGGGCTGCGGAACCCGGTGAGGATCCCGCCGATCGCGCCGATCGCGGCGGCCAGGCCGAAGGCGTAGAGCTTGGCCCCGTAGACCCCGATGCCGATCGACGCGGCGGCCCGCTCATTGCTGCGGATCGCCAGCAGCCGTCGACCGGTGCGGCCACGCCGCACGTTGGCCACGAGGAGACCGAGCAACACCAACATGATCAGGATAAGGGTCGCGTAGCGCCGAGGGTAGGTGATCGGGTCGAGGTCGACGCCGAACAGGGACGGCGTCCCGACGTTGGTCCCGTCAAGCCCGCCGGTGAGCTCACCGTTGCCCAAGATCATATTCTGGATCACCAGCGCCAGGCCGAGCGTGGCGACCGCGAGGTTAACCCCACGGGTACGCAGTGCGGGCAGCGCCACAATGAGACCGGCCGGTATCGCGACAAGAACACCGACGAGTGCCGCCAGCCAGAACGGCCACCCCGACGCGGCGACCAACCGGGCCGCGACCCAGGCACCGAAGCCGGCCAACGCCCATTGGCTCAGTGACAGCTGTCCGGCATAACCGGTGACGACGACGACGGACAGCACGAGCACCGCCGCGATGAAGGTCGTGGCGAGCGAGTCGACCCAGTCGGTAGGCACTGTCCAGACGAGCAACGCGCCCACGGCGATCGCCAGAACGAGCAGCGGCAGGTTCACCCGTCCTGGACCGGGCAACGGCAACCGCACGGGAAGGTCACCGCGGGCGGGCCGAGCACGTCCACCGAGAGTGAGAATGACGATAATCAACAGGAACGGTACGGAATCCGCGAGCCCGGTGACGTCGGCGAGGTAGCGCCCGACCTCCGCCTGTACGACACCGAGCAGCATGGCGCCGCCGATCGTGAGCAGGAAGGACGAGAAGCCTCCGACCAGTGCCGCCGCAAGCGCGGGAACGACAAGCAGAGTGAGTGCACCCGCGGACAGTCCGGTGATGGGCGCAAGGAAGATCGCGGCGGCGGCGTACAGCGCGCCGCCGACGCTCCAGTTCACCAGCTCAATCATGGATGTCGACCATCCGGAGGCCGCCGCCGTGCGCCGGTTCTCCGCCACCGCCGTGGTCGCGAGACCGAACCGGGTCCGGGAGTAGACCAACCACAGGACGACCGCGAGCACGATCAGAAGGCCGATGAGGACGATGCGGTCCTGACCGATGACCAACGAGCCGGTCACGTGGACCGCCTTGGTCGGCAAGATCGACTTCACCAGCTCCTGCGCGGACCCCCAGATAAGCACCACCACGCCCTCGAGGAACAGCAGGACTCCGAGCGTGGCGATGAGCTTGACCAACGCGGAGGCCCTGCGCAGCGGAACCATGACCAACAGGTGGGTGGCACCACCCAGCGCTGCCCCGAACGCGATGCTCAGCACCAGCGCGGCGATCCAGTTCACATGATGGGTGTCGCGCAGATCATAGAAGACGAAGGCGGCGAAACCGCCCGTTACGCCGCTGGCGAAATTCAGTACTCCGGAGGCTCGGAAGACCAGCACGATCCCGAGCGCGGCCAGCGCGTACAAGCTGCCCGTGCCAAGACCCAGCAGGGCAAAGCGGAGGAAGTCCACGTCGGAAAGCCTTTCTGCCGAGAACGCGGGTATGCCGGCGCACCCGGCCGCGGGAGGAACCGCGGCCGGGTGCCGAAACAGCCGCGGTTAGGAGCTGCCGAGGACGTTGAATGCCTGGTTGTCGAACAGTGGTGTACGGGCACCGTTTTTGACCTCGGAGAAGTACACACTGGTGGTGAAAATCCGGTTACCGTCGAACAGAACCTTGATCGGCTTGGCGAAGTCCACCTTGGGCAGCGGCGAAAAGTCGATCTCTCCGGCGGTGTTCAGAGCATTGGCCAGGCTCTCCCCGTCAATCGTGGTCAGCTTCGCCGCGTACTGGGCCACCAGGTGGACGGTCGCCCACGCGGTCATGGCACCTTCGCTGCGGGTGTCAGCGGCAACGCCGGCGGCATCCAGCTCGGAGTTGAACTGCTTGATCGCGGGAATGGTGTTATCGCTGGCCGGTGGCATCGAACCAACCAGCACCAGCCCGTCCGCGGCCGATCCCAGTGTTTTGATCATTTTGTCCTCGATGACCGTAGCGCCGTAGGCGGTCGTGGCCTTGGAGCCCGCCTGCGAGAGCGCCTGCAACAGCTTGGACGCCTGGCTCGAGCCCAGCACCATGTCGATGCAGTCGGTGGTGCCGCTGATCAACGTGGCCGCGCTGGTCGTCAGGTCGGTGGCAGTCGGCGCGATCGGCACGGTCTTGTTGATGTTCAGGTTGAACGGCTTGAGGCCGATGCCGAAGAAGGAAGCCGAGTTGCGTCCAGCCGCGATGTCGACGACCGCGACGGCCGGATCCTTCTTACCGAGCTTGCCACAGGCCGTCCCGCCACCGGCGATGTTGACCGCGCCGCTGCCGAACGGGAAGGAGTACGGGCTCTTGAGCTCACTGGCGCTGCTCGGTACTTCACCGATCGCCGGGATCTTCGCCTTCTCCAGGATCGGCATGTACCGGTCGCCGGTGCTGGAGTTGGCCGTCACGAACAGGTACTTGCCCTGAACAGCCTGGGTCGCACAATCAGCGCCCTTGTTCGGGTCGAACTGGTCATCGCAGGCGGTGACCTCCAGCGGCCGGCCCTTGATACCGCCAGCCTTGTTGATCGCTTCGGCCGCGGCCTTCACCGCCGCGGGGACTCCCGGGTAGCTGTCGGACGGGCCTGACAGCGCCTGGATCGTCATGATCTTTATGGGTTCGCCGGAAAGCTTGGTCGCCGACCCCGACGCGGCACTCCCGTCATTCGACGAAGAACTACCGCATGCGGCCAGCGCGAGGGCACCGGCAAGCGCTACGGCGAAGGGTGCCTTCGAGCGGACTTTCATGATCCTCCTTGAGGATGGTGACTGAATCACCGAACGCAACAGTATGAATCGCTTAATCGGATAGACATTTCTACAGTGCGCGAAGTGTGACCTTTGACACCACACCCGTCAAGTCCCAGACTCACCGCATGCCCGGAAATCCACGAATATGACTCTTGGTGTCAGTACCAGCACAATCTGATCCACCGACGTGATCAGAGGAGCGACCTCGGCAAGGAGCTAACCGCGCGCGATCGCCGAGGCCGCGGCCGTGGTCTCCGCGCTCAGCTCCCACTCGGCGGCGGCGACGTTGGTGCGGAGCTGCGCCGGCGAGGTCACGCCAGCGATCACCGATGCCACCGCGGGTTGCGCGATCAGCCAGGCGATCGAGAGTTCCAGGAGGGTGTGCCCGTCCTGGCCGGCCAGCCGCTCGAAGGCCGCAAGGCGGTCGTGTGTGCGGCCGGAGAGGATTTTCGCCGCCACCGCAGGGGCTACATGATCTCCGAGACGGGTGCCCTCGGGGGGAGCCTGCCCCCGGCGATACTTGCCGGTGAGAACTCCGGACGCGAGGGGGAAGAACGGAAGAAACGCCATGCCCTGGGCGGACGCGGCTGGCACGGTGTCGGAAAGCGCCTCCGGCCGCAACAGATTGAGCCGGTTCTGGACGCTGGCGAACGGCCTCAGACCATGATCGTTCGCGGCACGCGCCGCCTCGTCGATCTGGGCGGTGGCCATGTTCGCGCACCCGATCTCCCGGACCTTGCCCGCCTGAACGAGGCCGTCCAACGCACCGAGGGTCTCCTCGATCGGCACAGACGGGTCGGGGAAGTGCAGCTGGTAGAGGTCGATACGGTCGGTGCGCAGCCGCCGCAGGCTCGCCTCGACGGCCGTCGTGATCCAGCGTGGGCTCGCGCCGCCTTCGCCGGGCGCCGCGCCGTAGCGCGACCCGAACTTCGTCGCGATCACGACTTCGTCGCGGCGGGCGGCCAGCAGACGCCCGAGCAGCTCCTCGGACGCGCCGGCACCGTACTCGTCAGCCGTGTCGAAGAAGGTCACGCCGCTGTCGGCGGCAGCGGCGAGGATTGCCGCGGTCCTGGTCTCGTCGCAGGTGGTGCCGAGCTGGTTGCAGCCCAGCCCCACGACCGAGACCTCCAGGCTACCGATCCTTCGGGTACGCATTCCCGTTCCTTCCCCGTCCGGCACCGCTGTCGGCACCGGTACCGGCATCCGCTACAGCCATGCCGGTCCTCCTCGTGGTTCGCGGCGGTACGTCATGAGCCCAGGAGTGCCAGCGCGCTCTCGATCAATCCGGGGATGGCCCGCGCGTAGCGCTCAGCGGACGGGTCCGGGCTGGGCCGCCGCCGGTTGTGCTTGACGATGAGAGACAGCGTGGCCGCCGACTTGAAGTGGACCAGTGCGTCGAACCAACGCAGATCGGCCACGGCCGCGCCCCGGGCCTGCTCGTAGGTGTCCAGGACGGCAGCGGCGGACGGGACGCCCGGCGGGTCGAAACGCGCGATCGGGCTGCCCGTCACATCGCACATGGACAGAAACCAGGCCAGGTCCAATCTTGGATCGCCCACCGTCCAGATCTCCCAGTCGATGACGGCGGTGATGTCGCCGCCGACGGCGAGCATGTTGCCCAGGCGCCAGTCACCGTGCACCACGACCGGGGCAAGCTCTGCCGGCAGCCGGGCGCGCAGTGCCGCGGCACAGTCCGAGTGGCGCGGCCGCAACGCCTGTTCGACCGTGTCCAGCGCGCGCTCCCACCGACCGACCTCATCCGCCAGGGACACCGGCCGCTCATCCCCCAGGCCCACCGACACCGGCGAGATGGCCTGCATCGCCGCGAGCATGCGCGCCGCCGCGGCGAAACGGCCCCGCACCGCCGCGGGTGCGAGCGGCGCCCACGGCGCATCCATGATCGGCTCGTAGGAGTCCCCGTCGATGAAGTCCATCGCGAATAGTGGTGGGATTCCCGGCGGGTCCCCCGGGTCGCCGAAGAGCACCCGAGGCACCCGGATGTCCGGCACGGCGGCCAACGCGCGCAACAACCGGGCCTGTCGCAGAACGTCCCGGTTGCGGACCGGAGGCACACCGGGCGTGGCGACCTTGAGCACGACCCGGCGGCGTCCACCGGCGGCGTCCACCAGTGACGCGGCGAAGGTGTGGCCCGACTGGCCGCCGGTGAGCTCGACAAGATCCTCGACCGCCACCTCGCCCGCCGGGCCACCGGCACCC
>NZ_CAKJTM010000008.1:19838-39120 GCF_917627345.1 Protofrankia sp. CiP3
CGAGCACCTCGCCGACGCTCGTCGCCACCGGGCCGGGTGGGGTGGACGCGGGTGTGCGGCTGAAGCGCGGGGCGGGCGCGGGACGCACCGCTCCCCCACGGTCGGTGAAGGTCCCGCGGTGGGCGATGTGCGGATGCGAGGGCGCCTCGTCCATCGACAGCACCGGGGCGAAGCAGGCGTCGGTGTGCTCCAGCAGCGTGCACCACTCGTCCCTGGTCCGCGTTCTGAACACGTCGGCGAGCCGGGCCTTCATCGGCCGCCAGTCGCTCCTGTCCCACTGCGTCGCCGCGTCGACCGGGTCGATCCCGATCAGCTCCAGCAGGATGCGGTAGAAGTTGTTCTCTATCGCGCCGACCGCGATGTGACGGCCGTCGGCGGTCTCGTAGACGTTGTAGAAGGGTGCGCCGGTGTCCAGGGTGTTGGTGCCCCGTGGGCCGTCCCACGTCCCGGACGCACGCATCTCGTGCGTCATCATCATCATCAGCGCGGCCCCGTCGACCATGGCCGCGTCAACGACCTGACCGAGCCCGGACGCCCTCGTCTCGAACAGCGCGCACATCACCCCGAAGCCGAGCAGCATCCCGCCGCCGCCGAAGTCACCGACGAGGTTGAGCGGTGGGACCGGTGCCTGTCCCTCCCGACCGATCGGGTCCAGCGCCCCCGCGAGCGCGATGTAATTGATGTCATGGCCGGCCGCCTGAGCATAAGGACCCTCCTGGCCCCAACCGGTCACCCGCCCGTAGACGAGCCGAGGATTGCGGGCGAGGCAGACCTCGGGGCCGACACCGAGACGCTCGGCCACGCCTGGTCGGTAACCTTCGATGAAGACATCCGCGGCGTCGGTGAGCGCGAGCACCGCGGCCACCCCCGCTGGATCCTTGAGGTCGACGGTGACGGTCCGCCGGCCGCGGGCCAGCAACATGGGCGCCGGCTCAGCCTGCGCGCCGGGTGAACGGTCCACCGAGACGACGTCGGCCCCCATGTCGGCGAGCAGCATCGCCGCGAACGGCCCAGGCCCCTGACCGACGAGTTCCACAACGCGCACCCCTCGCAGTGGCCCGCCGGTTAATGTCCCGGTTGCCTGTTCCTCGGTCGTCTGCTTCTCGGTCATCGCCCGCTCATCCTGTCGGCCTGTCCGGTGTTCGGTGCCGTGCCATCGGCCGGCAGCCCAGCACGCTGTCCCCGCTCACGTGTTCACATGTTCACGTGTCACTGAAGACGGGCGCGCGCCTGGCGAGGAAGGCGGCCTCCGCCTCGCGGCAGTCCTCGGTCAGGCTGGCGAGGATCTGGGTGCGGTTCTCCAGCTGCATCGCGGCGTCGAGGCTTGGAGCGTCGATGTTCTTCCAGAGCACCTGTTTGGTCATCCGGACCCCGAACGGGCTGTTGGCCATGATCGCCGAAGCGATCGACAGCGCCTCGTCCAGCACCCTGCCGTCGTCGACGACCCGCAGCACCAAGCCGTTGTCCCTGGCCTCCAGCGCGTCGATCAACCGACCGGTCAGCATCATCTCGGCTGCCGCCGTCGGCCCGACGATCCGGGGCAGGAAGTAACTGGTGCCCATGTCCGCGCCGGACAGACCGATGCGCACGAAGGCCACGTTGAAGCGGGCGGAGCTCGCGGCGAGCCGGATGTCCGCGGCCAGCGCGAGGGCCAGCCCCGCGCCCGAAGCCGGGCCGTTGACCGCGGCGATGACCACCTGCGGCAACTCGTGGATAGTTTTGATCAACTGAGCTGCCCGAGCCTGCCAGGCCATCCCGAACTGGATCCGGCCGAGATCCGACGCGGCGGGGTCCGCGCCGAGGTCGCGCAGGTCCTGCCCTGAGCAGAAGCCCCGGCCCGCACCCGTGATCACCAGGACCCGCGTCGAGGCGTCCCGGGACAGGGTGTCGACGATCTGTTCGATCTCGTCGTACATCTTCAGCGTGATGGCGTTCAGCCGGTCCGGCCGGTTGAGGGTGAGGACGGCGACCCGCGGGGCCACTTCCTCGAAGCTGATGGTCTCCAAACCGCCGGTCTCCAACGCTTCAGCGCTCCTTCGGCCGGGACGGCGCCGCCCCCACAACAACATGTGCGACCGGCCGTCCATGTCAGAGGGATGGCGTCGCAACGGTGGCTGCCGACGCTACGCTTTCGCGTACTTGTAGTGCAATGTGTTTGATAGTCTAACTTTAAAGATGCAGCCTTCCGCCCTGGTTGACAACGATCCAGCGTGCCGTGCTGACCGCCCTCCAGGCGTCCCCCTCTCCCGCTCCCGTAGCTCATAGCTGCCCGTAGCTCATAGCTCATAGCTCATAGGAGGAAACGGCCCATGCCACCCGTCGCGGTCATGTTCACCTTCTCGGTGCCAGCGGACAAGATCGACGATGTGATCGGGATCCTGGGCGAGATCAGCGCGGCCATGAAGACCGAGGAACCGGCCGTCCTGATGCACGTCTCCCACCAGCGGGCCGACAAGCCGGGTTCGTTCGCCTTCTACGAGCTCTACCCCGACGAGACGGCGTTCAAGGCCCACGGCAAGGGTCCGATCATGAAAGCGGCCGGTAGCCGGCTCAACGCCCTGATGGAACAGCCGGGCAAGGGCTTCATCCTCAGCCCCGTCACCGGCGTCGGCCTGCCCACCTCAGCACGCCCCTGAGCGTCCCGGCCCTCCGACCCTCCGACCCTCCGACCGAGTTTTATACAAGCCTGCCTTGACAGGGTGGTATAAAACTACTCGTGACTGTGAGTCGCGAGCAGCTCCGCCGTGAAGCGGACAGGGCGATCGACGAGGTGCTCGCGGGGCGGGAAGCGTGCGAGCTGGAGTCGCAGACACTCGACTTCAAGGAGCTGAAGCGTCCCGCGGGCAACGACCGCGACCTGCTGAAGGCCGCGGCTGCCGACCTCGCCGAAGCTGTGGCCTGCCTGGCCAACAGCCGGGGCGGGACGGTCATCGTCGGGGTGCGCGACGATGGGGCTGGGCCCACGGCCATCGTGGGCGTACCCACCGACCTCGACACGGACGATCTTCGCCATCGAATCTGGCAGCACACGTCGCCAGCATTGGTAGTCGATATTGAAAGTCGCGTCGCGCAGGGCATGCGGCTGCTTCTCATCACCGTGGAAACAGCATTTGACCTGGTTCGGGCTGGTGGAAAACTGCGCGAACGGATGGGCACCTCCTGCGAACCGATGGCTCCTGGCCGGGAAGCCGTCATCCGTGACGAGCGCCGTGGATACGACTGGTCCGCCGAGCCCACGCACCTGCGGGTCGACGACGTGTCCCCACGCGCGGTCGAGGAGGCACGCCGTGGGCTCACGGCGGCGGGAGACGCCCAGAGCCGTCGGCGTGCCGAGCTAAGCGTCACCGACCTCCTGCGTGAGTGCGCGGTTCTGGACAGCAGCGGACATCTCACCCGGGGAGGTGCCCTGCTGTTCAGTAACCTGCACCCTTTCGCCGCTGATCCAACGATCCAGTACCTGCGGCGGCGGACGCCGGCCGGTCCCCTTACCCGTCCATCATCAGTCCACCGAACTCCCCTGATTGTCGCCCTGGCCGATCTTCTTCGGGATATTGACGCAATCAACGAGACCACGTCGGTCACACTTCCCACCGGCGTGCAACAACAACTCGAAACGATTCCCGGCCCGGCCGCGCGCGAAGCCGTGGTCAACGCAATCGCACACCGCGACTACCGGCATCCTGAGCCGGTAGTCGTCGAGCACAGCCCCAGCCGGCTCGTTGTGACATCACCTGGGGAGCTGGTGTTCGGGGTAACCGAGGAGAACTTGCTCACGCATGTGTCCAAGCCGCGAAACCGCTGCCTGGTCGAGGCGCTGCGGGTGCTCCGCCTGGCGGAAAGAGCCGGCACTGGTGTCGATGTGATGGTACGGGTCATGATCCGCGCAGGACATCCGCCGCCAGTCTTTACAAGCGGGAGCGGGAGCGTCCGGGTCGTCATCGACGGCGGTGCTCCTGTGACACGCCTTGCGGTAATGATCGCAAGCCTGCCTGTTGAGGTGCAGGACGACACTGATGCAATTCTGCTCATTCATTTCCTTCGGTCCCATGCGACCGTCGATGCGGTTAAGATCGCTCCTATCCTCCAGAAGAGCGTTGAAGAGGCATCCGAGGCTCTCCGGCGGCTGTCGGACGACACCTACGATCTGCTGGAGCCGGTTCGAGCGACACGCCGCTACCGGATACCCGCGTATCGCTTCCGGGAACGTACGCGCGCGGAACTGGGCACGCTGCTGCCCTACCACCGCAACGACTCCGATGAGATCGAGCGTCGTATCGTCGCACACCTGCGCGAATATGGGACGATCTCCAACCAGACCGTCCAGAACCTGTTCCTGGTGGGGGTCCAGCGGGCGAGCACGCTCCTGCGTTCGCTCGCGGAGAAGGGCGTGCTCCAGCGCACAGCCGACTCGCCGACCCGCGGACCGACCGTCAGGTACGAAGCCGGGCCGGCGTTTCCACAACGCGGCAGCCGCCGCCGATGAAACCGAGGGATGCGGGTCACTGTGAGCGCGCCAAGACCACCCACGACAACCACATGACCGAACGCCCCTACATCCTGCTGTCGGCCGCCACATCCGTGGACGGCTATCTCGACGACACCGCCAACCAACGGCTGATAATCTCCAACAAGGCCGACCTCGACCGGGTCGACGAAGTCCGTGCCAGCGTCGACGCCATCCTGGTAGGCGCGAACACCATCCGCCGCGACAACCCCCGGCTACTGGTCCGCTCGACAGCCCGCCGCACCGACCGGATAACCCGCGGCCTCCCCGAAAACCCCATCAAAATCACCCTCACCAGTCGCGGCGACCTCGACCCCACCGCCAGCTTCTTCACCACCGGGCCAGCCGAGAAAATCGTCTATGTCACGACTCCCGCCGTGAACAAGACCCGCGAGCACCTCACCGACGTGGCATCTGTCGTGGACACCGGTAACCCACTCGATCTCCACACTCTCCTGGCCGACCTCGCCGCGCGCGGCGTACGCCGGCTGATGGTCGAGGGCGGTGGCAGCATCCACACCCAGTTCCTCACCGCCGGGCTCGCCAACGAGATCCACCTGGTGATCGCGCCGTTCTTCATCGGCGACCCGGCCGCACCCCGCTTCGCCGGCACCGGCACCTTTCCCCACCACCCCGGCCACCGGATGACACTGGCCGAGGCCCGTCAGCTCGACGACGTCGTCTTCCTGCGCTACCTGCTCGGCTGACCTCTGTTCTGTGGTCGGCATTGTCAGCGGCGTCCGAGCGGTGTGGTTGACGTCAGAGTGCCAGCCACTTGTCGAATGAGGGCCTGTCGATCACTTCAGGAGGACTTCCTCGCTGATGAGTGCGGAGGGTCTGGGTATATCCCCACAAGGCGTCAGCGTCGACCCATTCCCGCTTGGCCGCGACCTTCAACAGGTGCCAGGTCCTGACTACTTTGATCTTGTTCCGAGCGGCGAGCCGTACGGCATCGTTGTCATCGGTGACGAAGAATCCGTGCACGCGGCGACGGATCATGATTGCGAGCGTCTCGGCTTCACCGAGGTGTCGGTGAGGGTGGTCGCCTGGGCTGGCAAGCTCCTCGCGAAGAAGCCTCGTGTCCTGAAGTTCTGCCGCGTCGGGGAACCAGGGCGACCCGAAAATGCCCCTGGCATCGGCCAACGCGGCGAGACCGGGTTTGCGTGCCGACGAGTCGCATTCCGCTGCCACGGTGGCGCACCAGTGGCCGTGGCCGTTCGCCAGCCGCTCCAGCAGATCCATCCGGTTGATGATCGCAAAATTGATCAGAACTGTGTTGTCCGGGAACAGGAGCACGGCCACGGTTCAGAGGTCCAACGCCCTAGCAAGATCATCAATGGTCACCTCAGGCACTGCGGGGATGTCAACATCCAGCGCATCGGGATCAATACCGAGCATCCAGGCGAGCGTTCCCTTGCCGAGGGTCCCGGCTTCGATCCCTTTGAGGTGCGCCTCCTGCAGCGTGAGGGGGAAACGACGCTGGGCGGCTGCGTCCATACGCAAAGTGATCTCATCTTTACCTGAATTGGGCGCCCGGTGACGCCGCAACAAACGCTGGGTCGGTTGTCCGGCCCATTCCCGCACCACATCGGGCACATAGCCGTTCAGGGCATGCAGGCGGCGGGCGAGTGCGTCGGTGGACACACCCCACCGCCACACGAGGTCAGCCAGCCCGGCCGCCTCGTACCGGTCCCAGTCGATCACGGCAAGCGACTCACGGGGGAGCAGAAGCTCCGCCGCGAACGCGTTCGCGGCCGCCTCGCGCTGGTCCCGCTCGGCCGCGGAGAACCCCTGGTCGTGGTGACCCCAGACGAGATGGCCCAACTCATGTGCCATTGACCAGTTCTCCCAGAACCAGTTCCCGGTCGCCGAGAGCGCGATCACATGGCGGCCACCGATGGTGAACGAGTACGCGGTGGACAGGTCTGCGATCCGCACAACATCGACGCCGAACCGGCTCTCCAGCCGATCCGCGAAGGGGCGCACGAAGTCCTCACCCAGCGCCACCCTGACCCCATCAGCACCAGCCCCGTCAACACTCTCTGGAAGGGCTGGTCCGTGCTGCGGTTCGGAGTAGGCCTGACGGTAGGCCAAGGCGATGTCGCGTAGCACCAGCCCGTCAGCGTCACGCTCGGGTACGCTCCGACGACCCGTCAGGTGATTAAAATCGTGACGCGCCGCGACGACCAGCCGATGCGGGTCGGGCTGTCCGGTGATCAGCCAATGGATGTCCGCATCCAGCAGGTCAGCCAGGCGCGCCAACTCGATCGAGGAGAAGGCGCGCTTGCCGTTTAGCGCGCGCGAGAACGCATCGGGCGGCATCCCGATGTCCGCCGCGATGTCCCGCTGCCGGGTGGTGGGGCAGACCTGCCTGATATGCTCCAGCACGCGGTCACCAATACTGTGCATACATGCATGCTACCTGTTCCGTTGGGAAAATCCCAACGGAACGCATCTGTCCGGGCCACGTGGCTACCTCCCGCAGGGCCTACCCCAGCGCAGGGCCGCCGCAGCCACGGCATGACGGATGGACGTCCGAGACCCCCATGTCGGATAGAAAATGCGTGTCACTCTTCCGCTCGTGACATGCCGAACCGTTGTGACCAATGGTATCGCGAACCATTACTCAGCCGGTGACTCGACGACCTCCGCATGCGAGGCGTCCTGTTGCGCGGCGCGCACAGCGGCATCCGCGGATGAGCCGCCGGCCGGGGCGATCTGTGGACGCGGGCCGTCGCCGGAGAACTCGGCTGTCGGGCCGCCGCTGAGCGAGCCGATCAGGTTCGTCAGTTCACGCATGATGTCGGGCCCGAACCCGGCCAGCCCGGTCATCAGACTGACCAGCCCCTTGTCGTGGGAACCCGCAATGTAGGTCCGCAGGTTCGGCAGTAGTTTGCCTTTGGCCTCCAGGATCTCCGGTAGTCTTTCCACGATCATCCGTTGGATGTTCTCCTCGTGGTGGCCGCCTTCAATACGCAGCCGCTCGGCCAGTTTGTATGCCTCCAGCTCGGCCAGCGCCCGGGCGTGGTCGCGTTCCGACGCCCGGCTCTCATCCGCCACCGCTATGCGTGCCCTGGCGACTTCCAGCCGTCTCAGCTCGGCATAGGTGTCGGCATCCGCTCTGGCCCGCTCCGCTGTCAGCCGCTCGTTCGCCTCCCGCCGGGACCGCGTGGCACTGATCTGATCCTCTATCGCCAGTTTGGTCGTGAGTGTCCGCAGGTGAGCGTCCAGCGATATCTTCTTCTCCCGCTCCGCCACCCAGTCCGCAGGCAGAACAAGGTTCGCGACGGACAGTGGCCGCGGTTCGAATCCCATCTCCACCAGTGCCGGCCTGGACCTCCACATCACTTCATCCGCGATCTTTCCGAAATCGCGGTCGACCTGCCCCATGGCCCGTTCGCCTACCACGTCACGAATATGTACGACAAGGGTGTCGATGACTTGCCGGTGCATGTTCTCCGTGTCCTCGCCGAAATGCTCGCTCACCGTCCGGATCGCCTGCTCGTCTCGTGGGATCCGAAAAGCTGTACGAAGATCGAGTGTCAGCGGCACCTCGTCGGAGGACTGACAGGTCACCCGGAACTCGATCGGCTGCCACTGCAACGAAATCTTGGTGAGGATGGCGCCCGGAGGGAGGAAGATCCGCCCTTTCAGCACCACCTTGATGCGGTGATCCCACCACCCCGAGACGACACCCGCCTCGTCCTGGCCCAGCGGTTCCGACAATTTTGCCATGACGACTCCTAGAACAAACAGCGCCAGCAGCGCGAAGAATAATTTGGGGATGACGAACAACAGCCAGCCGGCCAGCACTGTCACCGCGATCAGCGCGCCGAGATTCCAGGGTGACTGGTTCCTCAGCCATGCACGCCAGTCATTCATATCGGCCCCGGTGTCATCAGACCGACTGGATGGCCCGCATGACGTCAACCAGGCCGTGCCCCTGAAACTCCCGTACCCGGCCGAGATCGGTCGCGGAGTCCAGGAAAACCTTTTTGACCCGTTCGGGGCTGCCGATAAACTCGCTACGCACCGAGAGAAAGGCGGCGATGGCCCCGGAGACGTGTGCTGCGGCCAGGCTCGTCCCGCTGAACTCGCTGTAGTCCGGACAGTCCCAGTCCTCGTCGTCGGGCTGGGCCGTCGAGCTGACGCAGCTCACAATGTGTTCGCCGGGGGCGACAAGGTCCGGCTTGAGCCGGCCGTCCCCCGTCGGCCCCTTGGAGGAAAAATAGGAAACTCCGTACCGGTGCGGGGCGACTCGATGCGTGGAGCCAACCGTGATAGCACCGAAGGCGTTTCCTGGATCGTTGATGGTAACGCCTGCGCTGAAGTCATCGGTGTTCCGGGCTACTTCCGTCCGCACGAAACCCGAATTGCCGGCGGCAACGACCACCAACACGCCCGAGGCGACCATGCGGTCGACCTCGTTGCACAGCGGGGAATACCCGCCGACAAACCACTCCGGGTAAAACGAGTAACCAAGGCTCAGGTTCACTCCGTGAATGCGAATGTTGCGGCCGTAGTCGTTGACCCGCTGGATGTGCTCCAGCGCCGCGATCACCGCACTCACGTTGGCCAGCCGGCTCGCGCCGAACACCTTGTAGCTCACAATCTTACAGCGCGGGGCGACACCGCCGATCCTGGTGATCGCGGACGTGTACGCATCCACCGTCTTGTCGCCGTCAAGCAGCATCTGGCGGACACGTAACCGACGTCCACCGGTTTCGACGGAGTCAGCCGCCACCTCACCCGCAATGATACCGGCGACCGGCGTGCCATGCCCAATACCATAATCATCCCGGGTTGGAGCGTTACCGTCCGTCAGATCGACATGCTCAAGTTGAGCCGGCAGACTGAGATTGTCCCATTTAGCAAAGTGTGGGTGCCGCTCGTCGACCCCGGAGTCGACAACCGCCCAGACAATGTTTTCACCGAACGCGCCGAAGGTTGCCTGAGCCGCATCGCCCTTTATCACCGCCACTGACTTGTCCAGTAGCGCCGAAACCTCGAAGTCGGGCCAGACCCGCCGGATCGCACGCAGCCGCCAGTTTCCGGCATCTTGTTCAGCCTGCTCGACATCGACGTGGACGACCCAGCGCACAGCCTCCGGCGGGAGGACCGCGACGACGTAGGAACGGCCCAGCTCCCGAGACAGCCTCGACTCACCGATGTCGTCGAACACGTTCATCTCACTGAACCGCACGGCTGCCTCGGTCAGCAGCGTGCGCACGGTATTCGCGGCACCGCGGCGACCGGCGGGGAAATCCGGGTTGAGGTCGAAGATGACCCGGACGGTACCCGACGCGCTTCGGCTCTCCAGCTCTGTCAGCCGCGACTCGAGCGCAGGTGTGATGACAGACCGGGCATGCGTTACCGGCCGGCGGCCAGGATCATCGAATTTCATTACGTCCCCCGATCTGCGGCATTGGACGGCCGTGGGACCGCCGGATCCGACTATATATGCGATAAGACTGGGTAAATTCCCCTTGATACGGGATTGCCGCACTCGTTCAAACGTCCCTACGGGTGGAAAGGTTCCGCATCGTCGACCGGATGCGTAGCCGACGTGGACGGGTTCGGCAGACTCCACAGAGCCGCCTCACCGGCGTCGGATGCGGTGGCGAACCAGCGCCCGTCAGGGCTGAACGCGACCGCGTTTACGCGCGGTTCGTGCGCCGATCGGTACCTCGCCGGTCCCGCGGAAAGATCATAGACAAAGACGACCCGATATGCCGGGCTGTGCGTGGCCATGAAACGTCCGTCCCGGCTGACGGTAAGCGTGCCCGGCGTCCTGGGGTGGGAGAACCGTGCCCGTACCCGGCAGGTTGCCACGTCGATGAACGAGATGACCATCGAACGGTGGCGTAACACAAGCAACTGGCCGGCCAGGCCGAGCGCGGCGTCCACTACCTCGGAGCCTGCCGCGGTGAAGTCCCCAGCATCGTTACCGGCCGCCGAGGGGTAGACGCAGGCACCGGTGGCGAGCGCCCACAGCCGTGGCGAGCAGCTGTCATCCAGGGTGACCAGCCACCCGCCATCCCAACTGAACCGAGCCGCCGTCACACGACGTACCGTCTCCACGGTCTTCCTGATCTCGCCACTGGCGCTGTGGCGCATCACAAGGCACTCCGACCGGGTGTCCCGAAGCGCGATGAAGCGACCGTCCGGGCTCGCCGCGACAAAGGCCTCCCCCGCGGCCCCCAACTGGCTTCCGGCCAAGGCGATGCCCCGGTCAACGCCCAGGTCATGGCGCCAAGCACCGGCCTGCGGGAAACAGCTCAACAGGTACCGCCCAGCCGGGCCGAACAACAGCGCGGGGGGCGTCTGTCCAGTCGCCCAGAGGTGGGTCACCCGAGCAGCCGACACATCCCACAATCGGGAATTCCCGTCCAGACAAACCGTTGCGAGCAGCGAGTCATCGGGGCTGAACACGGCATGCCGAACCGGTGCCGGATGCACGAAGGTCCCTTGGCGGCGGAGGCTGTCGACCTCCCAGCACCGGACCGCGCCGTCCCGCCCGCCTGTCACCAGCCGCCGCGAGTCGGAACTGAACGCAACCACGAGTACGGGCGACGGCCGGCCGCCGGCTGAGGGGCTGGCGTGCCGCAGAACGCCCGCCTTCGTCGGCCCGCCGTCAGCCACGATCCCGGCCAGCGGCCGAACCGGCTCCCGTCCGGTATACGGGCTGCTCTCAGCCGCCGGAGCTGCGGGCACCGGCTGGGGCGCCGACGGCTGCCGCGCACTGCCTGGCGACCCCGGAAACGGGTATGGGGGTGGAACCGGACCGGCGCGGTCCGAAGGCAGGAGTGTCGGGCCGGGGAAGTCCGGCTCGGACGCTGGTTTCCCCCGCCCTGACATGGCCGCGGTGACGCCCGCGAGCAGCCGTTCGCGGGCGTCGTCCGCCGTCAGTCCGAAGATGTCGAAGGAGACCACCCGCCCCAGCAAACCCGGCCGGGGACAGTCCTCGACACGGACGGGGATCAGCTTGCGTTCCGTGCCGCTCTGGTCGGCCAGGTGGGCGGCCTCCCATTCGGCGCGGCCCCACCCTGACTCAAGGTACGCGGCCGAAAGGATCGCCAGAGTATGGCGAGCGCCGCGGATACCTTCCTCCATTCGCGCGGTCCAGTGTGTACCCGGCACGAAGTCCCATTTCTGGAACAGCACCCGATAGCCGGCTCGCTCCAACTGCCACGCGATCCACTCGGCCCAGGGCATGTCCGCGGCGGTGTAGGAAATGAAAAAATGCCATGACGCGACGGCAGGCAGCGGGACTGACATTGGTGGGGTGGCTGCCGCGGGCGGCGCGGCTCGCAGCGGCCGGCGCTGCGCATCGTCAGCACGTCCGAGCATGGTTCCCCCCGGATGGACCAGCGCCCCCGAATGAATCAGCATCGACGCAGCGAAGCGTACGCCGCAGGCCACCCGACTACCGGTACACCCGCCCGGTGTGAACGGCGCCGCCGATCCCCGCAGCGGATTCACGGCTTCTGCTGCCGCATCCGTCGGTGACGAGGACGGCTTGGACGGTGGATGGCCCGAACGGGGCGCCGCCGATCCAGCCCAGTTGGGCGGCCTATCCTCGGGCGCTCTAAGTGGTCGCTGCCACCCGGCCAGCGCCCTTCGTCGGCGCCGGCTACATCAGGCTGGCAACGGCCCTGGGTTCTCCCCCGCCGCCGTCCGGCGCGGTCCAACGTCACCCCACCCGGTTCATTCGTGGGTGGCGTCATTGGGCGGCCGGTGTCCGCCCGTGGCCTCAGATCTGCGCCACCGAGACCAGCGCCGATTGTTGAGCACGGCGCTGCTCCACCCGCCCGCGTGGCCATTCCCTGTCGGGTGCGGGGTCGATGCACCCGCCACGCACCGGCGAGGCGGTCAGCGTTCCTTCGCTTGCCCGACCTCAACCGGTTCCACAGTCGTGTCCGCCGGCATGATACGGAGAAGATTGTCGATCTCGTCGTGCGATCCGTGAGCCTGCGTCATCGCGAAGATCCTCGCACCCGGCAAGCGACGGGACTTGACCCGCACCAGCATAAGACTCTGTTCACCCTCGACGGCAATGTCGGCCGGCCGATCACCCGCCGCGTGGGATGCTAGTAGCTGTTCAACCAACGGTCGAGCGTGGGAGAGGGCAGCGAGCACAGTCGAGTCAAAGACGAACGCGAAGCCGCGAGCGGCGGCCGTTGTCGCCGCCTTGGCGACCTGAACGATCTCGACGGCTCCATTGGCGACGTGAAGGTCAAAAGTCAGACCGGTGGCCTTGCTGAGCTTCGCCAGTGTTTCGAGCCTTGGCTGTGTCTCGGCGATCTCCAGGCGCGCGATAGCGGGCTGCTTGAGGCCGACCTGCTCGGCGAGAGCCCGCTGCGTGAGACCGTGTTCGACCCGGTATGCGATCACCTGGTTGGCGACCTTCCGGGAGAACGCCAGTGCGTCCCACTCCTCGCGGAACTCCGGGTCCTGGCGGTGCTCTTCGATGACCTGGTCGAGGGGCTTGAGCTCCGACAACTTCACCAGTCCTCCTTCAGGTCGTTGAGCCGTTCCACGGCCACGGCGACTGCCCGCCTGTACTTCCGCTTGTCGTGGTGTCCGATGGCACCAACGATGACGAGCTTTGCCCCATCCGCCGGTAGAAAGCCCGCCACGGGCTATTGCCACCTCGGGGACGTAGCTCCCACAGGCGGTCGGCGTCCACGACGGCACTGGTGTGTGGGAACGGTAGATCCGTACCGCGTTCTCGCAGCTTGTCGAGGGCGCTGTCGATCGCCGCGCGCTCCTTGGCAGGGAGCTTGGCCAACTCGTCGACCGCATCGGGGTGGACCAAGACATCCCAGGGCATGCAACCATGATAACGACCACGTTATTACCGTTACCTTGGGACCTCAACCCCTGCTGGCACGGCTAGCGTCGTGAGTCCGCCCACGCGGCCGGCCGCGTGGGCGGACGGGTCGTCACACGGACGACGTCCGACGATCGGCCGGCGGTGCTCCTCCCAGTAACGGGCATCCTCACGCCGCGCCCGCTCCAACAGCGAACCGCCGCCGCCTCGGCCTGGGGGCTGGAGCGGTCCCGGCCCAACCGTGCCGCGATCTGTGGACCCGATAATTCCCTCGGCAATCCGACGAGTCGCATTCCGATGCCACCGTGGCGCGCCAGTGGCCGTGGCCGTTCGCCAACCGCTCCAGCAGATCCATCCGGACGCACCGGACACAGCGGACGCACCGGACACAGCGGGCTGAAAGCGGCGGTTACGCCGCTACTCCGCGCGGAGGACGAGGCCGTGCGCGTTGAAGAAGAAACCGCCAGGCGTGAGGATCGCCGTGTCCGCGCCGGGGACCTGACGCTCGCCGGCCTCTCCCTGCAACTGCAGGACGGCTTCGCGAATGTGCCCCGCGCCCTGCGTCCCGCCTTCGGACAGGCTGCCGCCATGGGTGTTGACGGGAACCCTCCCGTTGATCACCAGGCTGTTCGTCTTGTCGTCCCAGTTGTCGCGGATGAACGCGCCGGCCTCACCCGGCCCACACAGCCCGATGGCCTCCAGCCAGGACAACGTGATGAACGAAAAACCATCATAAGGGTAATAGACATCCATATCGTCAAGCCATAGATCACTGCGCGCCCGCAGCGTCTCAACCGTCACCCGCTGACCGTGGTTGCGCAGCCCCGGGGTCTGGTCCTCCTCGTTGCGGTCGATGACACCAGCCGTCGCCGCATGGATGAGGACGGGCCGGCCTGGCAGGTCACGGGCACGCTCGGCGGTCGTGATGACAAAGGCGACAGCGCCGTCGATCGGGACATCCATGTCGAGCAGGGACAACGGCCAGCGGATCATCCGGGCGGCCAGGTAGTCGTCCATGCCGATCGGGCTCCGCATGACCGCGTTCGGATTCCGCCCGGCATTGGACCGGGAGTTGACGGCGACAAGCCCGAAGTCCTCCCGGGAGACGCCGTACTCGTGCAGATACCGGCTCGCCCACGCGGTGTAGCCGACTGAGCCCCACACATCCTCCGGCGCGGGCGAGACACCCCCGGTGATCGACAGCATCCGCCGGAACGGATCCCTGGCCGCGGCCCGCGACGCCCAGGGCAGCCGGTAGAACGTGTGATAGGCGATCACAGTGTTGCACGCACCGGAGTACACGGCGTTCATCGCTTCCAGGATCACCTGGACAAAGGAGCCCTCCTGGGGCGGGCTCGTCCACCACGTGGTCTCGGGGATGCCAAGCGCTGACTGGACCTTGTAGGCAATCGGGACCGCGCCGGCGATGCCGTCGATGTCGGCGGCGGTCAGCCCCGCGTTCTCAATCGCCCGCGTGCACGCTTCGGCACACAGCGAGAGCTGGGAACGTTCGCCCGAGTCACGGGAGAACGCGGTGGCGCCCGTGCCGGCGAAGGCCACCTTGTCCTTGACGGGATACCGCGTCATCGTCCAGGTCTCCTGATAATCGTCTCGGGCGGGTCAGGCAGCGGCGGGCGCGAAGGCGGGGAAGGGGTTGCCGTCACGCTCGATCCAGGTGAGTGTCACCGGCAGCCCGATACGCAGGGTTTCGCGGTCGGCGTTCACGATCGTCGTGGAGAACCGCAGGCCCTCCTGCTCGGCGAGCTCGACCACCGCGACCGGGTGCGGCGTCGCGTAGTCGACGCCCGCGGCCGGCGGGCCCTGATGCAGAAAGATCAGTAGGTGGATGACGCCCTCGCCCGACACCTCGGTCGCGGTGATGTCGCGCGACCAGCACGACGGGCAGATCGGCCGCGGCGGCTGGTGCCACCTGCCGCAGGCGTTACAACGATTGACCAGCAGCTTCCGTTCGAGCAGGCCCTGGTAGAAGTACTTGTTGTCATGATCTACAGCAGTCCGGGGGTAGCGTTCCAGGACCTCGATGTCACTGATCCCACTCAACACGGTCTCCTTCACGCCGTCGCACGGCGGGTCCGCGGTGCGGCACGCCCGGACCGTACCTGATATAGATATATTCTGTAACTGTATCGGACGCACACGCCAGTCCCCACGAGGGCCGTCGCACTCTCCGGTCGCCGCGCGTGGACGCTCAAGGACTCGATCATCCTGGGAGATCCACATGGCAGAGGCCGCGCGACCGCCCGGCTACGACGAATTCGGGTTTTTCGAGGACAACGCCCGGGATGCGGGCCTGGCCTGGGCCGGCCCCCCACGGGTACGCCGGGAGAACGTCGATGTGGACGGCGAACGGATCAGCGCCCTGGTCTGGGGTGACGGCCCCGCCGAACTGGTGTTCCTGCATGGCGGGGCGCAGAACGCCCACACCTGGGACACCGTCGCCCTCGCGCTCGGCCGCCCACTGGTGGCCTTCGACCTGCCCGGTCACGGCCACTCCGGCAAACGGTCGGACGGCGACTACTGGCCGGTCCGCAACGCCGACATCCTCGCCAGCGCCATCGCCGAGCTCGCGCCGCGAGCCGCGGCCGTGGTCGGCATGTCCCTCGGCGGGCTCACCGGCATCCGCCTCGGGTCCGCCTACCCACAGCTTGTCCGCCGGCTTGTGGTCGTCGATGTAACGCCGGGCGTGACGCTGGCGAAGAGCGCCCCGACCGCGGCGTTCGTCAACGGCCCGGAGTCCTTCGCCTCCTTCGAGGAGATCCTGGAACGGACGGTCCGTCACAACCCGACCCGGTCGGTCGCCTCCCTGCGGCGCGGCATCCTGCACAACGCCCACCCGCTCCCGGACGGCCGCTGGGCCTGGCGGTACGACCGGCTGATCCCCACCGACGGCATACTGGACTTCAGGCCGCGCTGGGATGACCTCTCGGCGCTGCCGGCGCCGGTGATGCTCGTGCTGGGGTCGGCATCCGGCGTCGTCACCGAGGACGACGTGGTCGAGTTCCGTCGCCGCCAGCCCACGGCCCGCGTCGAGACCGTGCCGGGTGCGGGGCACTCCGTCCAAGGTGACCGCCCGGTCGAGCTGGCCCGTCTCATCAGCGACTTCGTCTTCGACGCCACCGATGCCAGCCGCTGACCCCGGCCGCCGCCACCCACCACCAGGGTGGCTCCCTTCGCGGCTTCGCGGCTTCGCGACGCACGCGCCTCAGCTCCGCTCCTTGATCCACACTTCTGTTGCCAGACGCTCTTATACGACCGATACAAGCTGTTAGATTGTTCACCTAATTAATCACCCACAGAGGAGAGCCCCACCGCCCTTCCCCACAGCGGGAACCAGGACGGAGCACGGGAGTTCTCGTGCCGGTGTGACCCGTGGCCTTGGAGAGCTGTATCGATGATCCTCGATGGTTTGACAGTGCTCGAGCTGGGCGCCGGCAGTATCGCCAGCTCCCTGGCGGGGATGATCCTCGCCGATAACGGGGCCCGGGTGCTCAAGGTCGAGCCACCCGAGGGCGACCGTCTGCGCACCCAGTCACCAGCCGGTTTCCTGGTCTGGAACCGGGGCAAGGAAAGCCTCGTCGCCGACCTGCGCACCGCCGCGGGCCGGGCTGAGGTCGCCGCCCTCGCGGCCCACGCCGACGTGCTGATCGAGAGCTTCGAACCCGGCGTCGCCGACAGCTGGGAGCTGGGCTACGAGGCCCTGCACGCGGCCAGCCCGTCGTTGGTCTACTGCTCGGTCAACGGCTTCGGCTCCACCGGCCGGTACGCGCGGCTGAAGGGCTACGAGGGCATCGTGGCAGCGAAGGCCGGAGCGTTCGCCCGGGGGCAGTTCGGCTTCCGGCCAGGACCGATCTTCACTGCCGCGTCGATGGCGAGCACGGGTGCCGCACACATGGCCGTCAGCGGTGTCCTGGCGGCCCTTGTCGTCCGCGAGCGGACCGGCCGCGGGCAGCGCGTCGAGGCCACCCTGGTGCAGGGCCTCAACCCGGTGGACTACTTCGGGACAATGCACTGGCAGTACGCGAAGAACACCGGGAACCAGCCGCAGGTCATCCTCAACCCCCGCGGCGGGGCACTGGCCGCCACCCGGTACGGCCTGACGATGGCGACCAAGGACGGCCGCTTCATCATCAGCAACCCGCAGCTGCCCCATCAGGCGCGGGCGCTCACCAGCGTCCTCGGTCTCGAGAGCACCCACGCCAACCCGCTCTTCGCGCATGCGCCGCAGTTCAGAACCCCGCAGGACGCGCAGCAGTGGGAGGACCTCCTCAGCGAGACCCTGCGGAGGAAGACGCTGGCGGAGTGGGTACCGCTGCTGGAGGCCAACGCCGACGTCCCGTTCGAGGTTGCCGCAACCTGTGAGGAGGGCCTTGACCACCCGCAGATCGTCCACAACGGCGACTCCATCGTGGTCACCCACCCCGAACACGGCCCGATCCGTCAGGTGGGCCCGGTCGCGGCCTTCAGCAGGTCACCGTCGCGGATTGACCGCGCAGCCCCCGCACTCGGCGTCCACAACGGTCCGTTCACCGGCCCCTGGGCGCCCGCGGCCGCAACCGGCCCCGCCCCGGCCCATCCGCTCGCCGGGGTGACCATCGTTGAATTCGGCTACTTCTTCGCCATGCCCTTCGGCGTCACCCTGGCCGCCGCCCTGGGTGCGCGCGTCATCAAGGTCGAGGGCCTCACTGGCGACCCGATGCGCAGCTCCTTCGGGGTGAAGGAGAGCGGCGGCGTGCGGACCATGGCGGGCAAGGAGAGCATCGCCGTCGACGTGTCGACGGACGAGGGCAGAAAGATCTTCTATGCGCTCATCGAGAAGGCCGACGTCTTCGCGCTCAGCTTCCGGCCAGGGGTGGCCGAACGCCTGAAGATTGACTACGCCACGCTTTCCGCGATCAACCCGAAGCTGGTGTATCTGCACGCCACCGGATACGGAGTCAGCGGGCCCTACAGTTCCCGTGCGCTGTACGCCGATTCGGCGAGCGCCGTGGCCGGGAGCCTGCACAAGCAGGCCTCGTACTGGCTCGATCCCGACCTCGTCAGCGGTTTCGACCTGGCCGAGTTGCAGGCCATCGTCCAGCCGCGGCTGCGTGGTCTCACCGACGGGGACTCGAACGCCGCGCTCACGGTCTTCTCCGCCCTCCTACTGGCGATCATGCACCAACGGCGGACGGGTGAAGGACGTTCGTCGCCACCTCGATGATCTGCGGGAACGCCTACGCCTACTCGGACGACTTCAACGCCTACGCGGGCAAGCCGCCGGCTCCCGCGCTCGACGCGGAGCAACACGGCTACCACGCTCTTTACCGCCTCTACCAGGCATCGTCCGGCTGGGTGTTCCTGGCCGCGCCGACCCAGCGGGAATGGGAGACGCTGGTTGGCGGCATCGAACGTCCGGACCTGCTGGAGGACGTCCGCTTCGCCACGGTGGACAGCCGGTTGGACAACGACGAGGAGCTTGCCTCGATCCTTGCGGATGTGTTCACCGCCGACACCGCGCAGGCCTGGGAGGACCTCTTCGTCCCCGCGGGGCTCGCCTGCGTGACCGTCTTCGAAGGCGGTGTCTCCGCGTTCACCTGCACTGACGAGACCATGGTGGAGACCGGGCTGGTGGTGAAGGTCGACCATCCGATCTTCGGCCGGATCCGGGTACACGGCCTGCCCGTGGCGTTGTCGGAAACCCCGGGCCGCATCGGCCGCAGCTGTCTGCTTGGTGAGCAGACCGAGGCGCTGCTGACCGAGTTCGGTTACGACGCGGAGGCCATCGCCGCCCTGACGGACGCGAAGATCGTCGCGGGCGCTGACATTCCCTCGTGACGCAGGCGAAATCCGACGGACGGCGCGACGGATCCAGCGGTCGCGCCGCCCGTGCCCGCGCGGGGAACAGCTCAGCACACGCACCGGCTGACCGGCTGACCGGCCACAGA
>NZ_CAKJTM010000008.1:39704-75974 GCF_917627345.1 Protofrankia sp. CiP3
CCGCTACGGGTGCGTTGGCGGGCCAGCATCGGTGTGCCGGGTGCCGGGCGGGTCGACCGCCCAGGTTGTCGTCTCGCCCCAGCCGTCCTCGAAGACCATGTCCCGCAGCGGTTGGCGGCGAACAGGGCCGTGCCGCCCCTGCGGCCGGCCGAGCGCAATCGTCCCGGCGATGAAAACCCCGTCGGGGATCTCCAACAACCGGCGGAGGTCCGGCTCCACGAGCCGGTGCCAGCCGGTGAGCACGCCGCCATAGCCCAGCGCTCGCGCGGCCAGCAGCAGGTTCTGGCAGGCCGGGTAGATCGACCCGCCTTCTGCCGGGTTCGGCTCGCGGTAACGGACCAGGCATGGAAGCACGATGACCGGCACGCTTTCGAAGGTCTCCACGAAATGCGCCATGGCCGCGGCCATCCGCGCCTTCGGCGTGTCAGGACGCGTACCGCTGCCGCGGTCGTAACCGTCTGAGACAACCTTTCTCGTCCACTGCTCCCGGGCTCCCCGGCCGATCAGGGCTCGGGCCGCCAGCGCGCGCGGGCCGTCACGCAGCACAAGGAAGCGGAAGGGCTGGCGGTTCGAACCGCTGGGCGCGCGGGATGCCGCGAACAACATGGTGGCGAGCGCGTCCTCACTGACCGGCTCCGGGCGGAACCGGCGGATGGCCCTGGTGGTGGCGATTCCCTCCAGCAGACCGACAGTCTCTTCGGATGGGCTCACGGCGCGGTCGCTCCGGCGGGCGGCGGAACCTGATCCCGCAGGCGGACGCTGGCGGTCACGACCATGATGAGCTCGAGGAGCATCGAAGCCGTCACGCCCCAGACGCTGCCTCTCGAAAGATCAAAAAAAGGAACCACGAAGTCGCCGCGCGGACCGGTCCACCGTTCCTCACGGTACACGCCGTCCGCCATCAGCCCGGCGAGCGCGACGTCGAAGACATCCTCGACCTCGCTGTGGTTGACGCGTGGGACCGGCCGGGCCGCGAGCGCTCCCACCACCGGGGTGATCTGGAACCTCGTCAGCTCAGCGGTGTGCCCGCCCAGCTCACCGAGCAGGTCGACGCCTGTGGGCGCGAGGCCGATCTCCTCCCAGGACTCCCGCAACGCCGCCTGGCGCGGTGCCTCACCCGCGTCGCACACCCCACCGGGGAAGGCGATCTCGCCCCGGTGGGTCCTGACCGCGCTGGAACGCTCGATCAGGACGACACGGGTTTCACCCGCCTCCTCGAACAGCGTCAGCAGGACTGCCGCCGCCCGGATACCCGGCCGTTGCGGTACGCGAGGTGGGTCTTCCCGCTGGCGGAAGGCATGCCGGATGGCGTCGATGCGGATCCCCTGGCGCCTCGCCATGGGCAGACCGGCCCACGGCGACGGCGTGTCAAGCCGGGTACGGGGACCCGAGAAGACGTCTCCGTACGGCAGCCGCCCGCCGGTCGGCCCTCCCGCAACGGAACGACTATGATCAATCCTGACGGAATCCGGACCGACGTGCCCGGTTGCCGTGGCCGGGTGGCCGGTTTCCCCGGCGGTCACGCCTTCTCGAAGAGCTTCTCCGCGTTGCCACGCAGGATCTTGCGCTGCTGCTCCGGTGTGAGTGACGTGACCAGCTGGGCGAAGTCGGCGGGGTCGGCCAGCCCTTCCGCGTGCGGGAAGTCCGAACCCATGACCAGGCAGTCAACATCCGGAAGATCTCTGACAATCTTGGCGACGTTGTCCTCCGGATAGGGAGCGACCCGGATGTGACGCTGGAAAATCGTGCTGGGACGCTCGGTGAGACGCCCGCCGATCCACGGCCCGTTGCGGCCCATCCCCCGGCTCTTGTCCATGTGCTCGATGAAATGCGGTACCCACGAAGCCCCGAACTCGGCGACGAGCACCATCAGGTTGGGGAAGCGTCCGAAGATGTTGTCGTAGATCAGTGCCGACAACGTGTCCTCGATGGGCCGCTCGCCATAGAGGTTGTTCCACTGCCACGCCGACATATGCCATGCCGCGGGGAAGGCATCATAGCCCCAGGCGGGTGCGATGTGCTCGTTGTACCAGTTCTCCATGATGTGGAAGGCGACGGTCACGCCGGCCTCGTTGAGGCGGGCCCAGATCGGGTCGAAGTAGGGGTCACCGGGCGAGCGGCCGTTCACCGGGCCGGTCGGCAGCAGCACGACCCTGGCGCCCCGGGCGAGGACGTCGTCCAGCTCCGCGACAGCGAGGTCCAGGTCGCGCAGTGACAGCAGCGCCGGGCCGTAGATGCGGTCCTTGTACGCGAAGCCCCAGTTCTCCTCGAACCAGCGGTTGAAAGCGTGCACATTGGCGTAGGCCGCGGGCACGTTCTTCACGTAGTTCTCGACCGACAGGGCCATCGCGGACGGGAAGACGACGGCCCGGTCCACCCCCTGGGTGTCCATCAGTTTCAGGCGCACGTCGCGGTCGAGGTACTCCGGACGCATGGGCTCGGGCTCGTAGGTCTCGTCCGGGTTACCGGACGCCATCTGGCGCAGCATCTCCTTGAGGGATCCCGGCCGGTAAGCCAGGTCGAAGCCGAGGCCCTGTTCCGAATTGAAGGTCGCGACCCGGTCCGCAGCCATGATCTTTTCCACGCCGCCCTCGAATCTGATCGGCCGGACCGCGTGCTCGGACCACTCCGCCGGGAGGTACCTCGTGAAGGCATCCCTGGTCTCGTAGCAGTGCGTATCGCAGTCAAACAGGCCAAAGTCGAGCCCTACCATCGGAGTCTCCTCGCATCCATCCTCGCGACCGTACGAGCCATTCAGTCTAATTAGCATACTAGTAGTCCTGATCGCAGGCCAGCGACCATGCCATCACGGCGACCACCTCCCGACAGGACCCGCCACACCGCCGCGGGCGCCGACCACCACCGCTACCGCTACCGCCACCACCGCGCACCCTCCGGGGTCGACATCCAGGGCCAGCCCCGCGACAGAGCCAGCCTCTTGCACTAGGATGCGTTAATTAGGTTATATGTTTCGGTGAGCCAGACCCTGGATTCCGGAACCCCGACCGGAAGAGCTCCATCGGCTCCGCCGGCCGGACTCCCAGACAACGCGCCGACCGGATGACAACGGGGCGCCGTCAACCTGGGCGGACGGCCGTGGACGCGCCCCGGAGGCGACCTTGCGACACACGATCCACATACCCGATCACCCACCGTCGCGCGCGACCACCCGCGCCCTGGGCAGCGAGGACCGTGCCCACCGGGCGGAAGGCGGGGACACCGAGGCCCAGCGAGGGGCGCGCCGAGATCGCAAAAGATCACCGACCGGCCCCTCGGCAACCGCCACCCGCGAGTTGATCCCTCGATGATGCCGTAAAAGCTTATTTGTATATATGATTTGGGGCGAAGGTCTATGAGTATCGGGATGTTGCTCGATATGGCCGCGACGGCCTTCGGTGACCGGGTGGCGTTGGGAGGGCGCGGCGACGGCATCACGTTCGAGCACCTGGTTCGGGTGTCAGCCGGCGGTGCCACGCTGCTGCGCTCCTCCGGCGCCGAGCGGGTCGCGTACCTCGGTGGCAACAGCACGGCCTTCCCCGCTGTCCTGTTCGCGGCGGCAACGGCCGGGATGCCGTTCGTCCCGCTGAACTACCGTCTCGGCGAAGACCAGCTGGACGGGCTGCTGGGCGAGTTACACGGCCCGGTCGTCGTCTGCGATGAGGCCTACCAGGATGTGGTGGCCAGAAGTGGTCTGAAGGTCCACCGCAGTGAGGAGTGGCTGGCCACCGCGGCGCTCGCGGAGCCGTCCGAGCCGGTGGAGGTCGATGATGACGCGCCGGCGGTCCTGCTGTTCACCAGCGGGACGACGTCCAAGCCGAAAGCGGTTGTGCTGCGGCACTCCAACCTCGTCTCCTACGTCCTGCAGACCGTCGAGTTCGGCTCCGCGGAGCCGGCCGAGGCTGCACTGACCAGCGTTCCTCCGTATCACATCGCCGGTGTCGGGACCGTGCTGACAAACATCTACTCCGGCCGCCGTTTCGTCTACCTGCCGAATTTCTCCGCGGGCGCCTGGCTGCGCCTGGTGGCCGAGGAGCAGGTGACCAGTGCCATGGTCGTACCGACGATGCTGGCCCGCATCGTCGAGGAGCTCGCCGGTGCGCGGGCAGCGACACCGACGCTGCGCTCGATCGCCTACGGTGGTGCCCGGATGCCGCGTCCGGTCCTGGAGAAGGCACTCGCCGCATTCCCGGGCGCCGGCTTTGTCAACGCCTACGGGCTCACCGAGACGAGTTCGACGATCGCGATCCTCAGCCCAGATGATCATCGTACGGCACTCCTGTCGCCCGACCCGGCGGTGGCGGCCCGGCTGTCCTCCGCGGGCTGTTTCGTTCCCGGGGTGGAGGGCGAGATCCGCGACTCGGCCGGCGCGCTCGCCGGTCCCGGCGAAGTCGGCGAGCTGTGGGTGCGCGGCGGCCAGATCTCCGGGGAGTACCTGGGGCTGGGATCCGTCCTCGACGCCGACGGCTGGTTTCCCACCAGGGACAGGGCCTGCCTCGACACCGGCGGATACCTGTTCATCGAGGGCAGGGCGGACGACACCATCATCCGCGGGGGCGAGAACATCGCGCCGGCCGAGATCGAGGACGTGCTGATCCACCACCCGGCGGTGAAGGAGGTCGCCGTCATCGGCCTGCCCGACATCGAATGGGGTGAGCGCCTGACGGCCGTTGTCGTCCCAGAGGCGCATGCGACGCCGGAGCCCGATGACCTGCGCGCCTGGGTTCGGGCCAGGCTTCGCGGCTCGCGCACCCCCGACGAGGTCATCTTCCGCGACGACCTTCCCTACACGCCCACCGGCAAGCTCCTGCGCCGTCAGCTGGTCGCCGAGATCGGCAGTCCCACGACATACGAGAGGACGTGAGCACAGCAATGCGGCTCAAGACAGGTTTGCGGCTGCGGAGCCAGGTCTGCGCCACGGAAGTGATCGTGGTCCGGCCCGGCTCCAGCGAGATCGACCTGACCTGCGGCGGTCATCCGATGATCGGATCCAAGGAGGCCCCCGCCGACGGCCTGGACCTCAAACCCGAACTTGCCGGCGGGACCTTGCTGGGCAAGCGTTACACCGACAAGGACAATGAGATCGAACTCCTCGTCACCAAGGCGGGAGCGGGCAGCATCGCCGACGGGCTGGCCCCGCTGCTGCTCAAGGAGGCCAAACCACTTCCCTCCAGCGACTGACCCAGGCGAACACCGCCGTTCCCTGGGCAGGAGCTCCCCGGTCGGGGGCTGTCCGGCGCTTTCGACGATCGCGCTGGGCATCCCCCGGCCGTCGGGGTCCCACCCCCGCAAGGGCCTACAACCGTGCGCGGTCCAGCGTCGCGCGCAGCGCGTCCATCAGGATCCGCCCAGCGACGGCCGGTCCCTGGGCGAGGATCTCGGCGTTGAGGACCTCGACCCCGATCGGTGCCCGCACCCGAGCGTCGTCGAGGATGCCGAGGAGCCCGGCCAGGTCGAAACCGCCCGCGCCAGGCAGCAGCCGGTGCTGGACGTCCTCGAGCGGCGGGCCCACCGGTGTCACGGCGGCATCGCTGAGCTGCACCGCGAACACCCGGTCGGCGGGTATCCGGCGTAGCAGGTCCGCGTCACCGGCGCCGGGGCCTCGGTTGTGGTGCCAGGCGTCCACGAGGATCCCGGCGTTGCGCCGGTCGGCACGGTGTGCGATCTCCCACGCCGTCCCGATGTCACTGATCGTCGCCCAGGCCACCGCCTCCAGCGCGACGTCAAGCCCGTGGTCGGCGGCGCGGTCACACAGGCCCGCGAACTTCTCCGCGGCCTCATCCAGCTCGACCGCATCCCCGAAGTGGGTCGCCACCAGCGTTTTCGCCCCCAGCGACCCACCCGCCTGGAGATACTCGGCCTCGGTGAGGACTTGGTCCAGAAAGGCTGGTTGATCAACAGGGGGTGGCGTGAGCCAGTCACCGACCGCCTCTATCTCGGTCAGCACAAGGCCGTTGTCAGCCAACATGGCCCTGATATCGGAGTCGGACAGCCCCTCGCGGGTGCGGGCCCGGCGCAGCGAACGGCCGAGGATCGAGATCCCGTCGAAACCCGCTGCCGAGGCCGCGGTGACGACATCGCGGAAACTCAACGGCGCCACCGAGACATTGCAGAGTATGAGCTCACTGTCCGCGGCGGCGGTAACGGCGGACCGCTCCCCGGTCACAGGCTGGCCAGCACGTCGGCGTAACGCGCGCGGGCCTGCTCCTCAAGGGCGATCAGGTGGCTGGTCGGGAAGAGCCCGTCTGTCGGCTTGTGCCGCTTGAGCACCTCACGGGCAAGAGTGATCTTGTGCACCTCCGTCGGGCCGTCGGCGATGCCGACGGTGTAACCGGCGACGAGCATGTCGAAAAACGGCATCTCCTTGGTCAGGCCCAACGAACCGTGCAGTTGCAGGGCTCTGGAGGTGACATCGAGCAGCACCTTCGGCATGACCGCCTTGATGGCGGCGATGTCACCGCGGACCTGCCGGTAGTCCTGGCATTCGTCGATCAGCCAGGCGGTCCGCAGGACCAGCAGCCGGAACTGTTCGATCTGGATCCAGGTGTCGGCGACAGCCTGCTGCACCAGCTGCTTGCGCGCGAGGACCTCACCTTGGGTGAAGCGGGACAGCGCCCGCTCGCACATCATGTCGAAGGCCCACTTCACCAGGCCGACGGTGCGCATGGCGTGGTGAATACGGCCGCCACCGAGCCGGACCTGCGCGACCTCGAAACCGCCGCCCCGCGCACCGAGCAGATTCGCGCAGGGTACCCGCACGTTCTCATATGAGATATAGCCCTCGGTGCCCCCACCGGCCTCCTCATCGATGAGCTCGACATGGCGGATGAACCGGATACCGGGCGTGTCCGTGGGGACGATGAACATCGACTGCTGCTGGTACGGGGAAGCTTCCGGATCGGTCACCGCGACGACGATCAGGAAGGAGGCGAAACGGGCGTTCGAGGAGAACCACTTCTCTCCATTGATCACCCATTCGTCGCCGTCCAGTACCGCTCGGGTCCGGAAGACCTTCGGGTCGGCGCCACCCTGCGGCTCGGTCATGGAGAAACACGAGACGATCTCGTTACGCAGCAGCGGCTCGAGGTATTTCGCCTTGTGTTCGTCCGTGCCGAAGTGCGCGAGGATCTCGCTGTTGCCCGAGTCCGGGGCCTGGCACCCGAAGACGCTCGGCGCGCAGCGCGAACGGCCGAGAATCTCGTTGAGCAGGGCGAGTTTGAGCTGGCCGTAGCCGGGGCCACCGAGTTCCGGGCCGAGGTGACAGGCCCACAGGCCCTGCGCGCGGACCTTCTCCTGCAGCGGTGGGATGAGCGCGGCGCGGATGGGGTCAGTGAGATCGTAGGGCTGGCGGACCAGCCGGTCGACGGGCTCGACCTCTGTACGGACGAAGTCGTCGGCCCAGTCGAGGAGCTGCTGGTACTCGGGATCCGTCTGAAAACCCCACATCGGTGGCTCCTGTCGCTGTCTGGTTATGCGCTCGGTGAGGCCACGGCTCCCGCCGGACCATGGTGAACGCCGAGTTCCGGCCTGCGACGAAGCTGCGCCTAATGGTTATATGTTTTATATTTAAAATGAAGCATGCCCGCAACCACGACAAGCCTGCGGAACAACCTGTTGCCAGTAGGAACGCCCAGCGACAGGGATATGGATCAAGGAATGGGGTTGGGGTGGATGGATCGCGAGACGGCGGAGGAAGTCACCCTGGTGGTGAGTAGCGACCGACGAGCCGGGGTACCCGCACATCGCGCGGCGATGGGCGGGGAGCGATGCCGCGAGGTGCGTGCCCCAGCCCCGCGATGCCGCGTCCCTGTTGCCGGGCGCTCTCACGGAGCACTCGCCGGATGAGGGACAACGGACCGCGTTGGACGGGCTCGGACTTCCAGCTGCCGCCCAGGGCTGACGGTGAGGTGGCGCTGTGTGGCGCCTGTTCCCGCAAGGGACACTGCCGCCTGGGGATGGTCCGCGAACGTCTCGGCGATGACGGGGTGTTGCGGGCGCATGTGACCTGTTCGGCCGAGCACGAGGGTGGCCCGAACGTCGCTCACGGCGGGTGGACGGCCGGGATCATGGATGAGGTGCTGGGCCACCTCCCCATGCACATGGGGATACTGGCTGTCACCGCCGCCCTTGAAATCACCTTTATCCGGCCGGTGCCGGTGGACCGTGACCTGGTGGCGTCATCCTGGCTTGACCGGCGTGAGGGCCAGCGCCTGTACGTGATCGGTGAGCTGCGGCTGGCGGCCACGAACGCGGAGCTCGCCGCGGCCAAGGGCGTCTTCGTGGCGCGCGACCGCACGCACTTCGACCGGCAACAGGCCTGGCTCGCCCAGCAGGACGCCGACAGCGCCATTTGAGATCGTCATTCCGGCTCACCGATCGAAAGCCCGATCTCAAACACACTCTAACCAGGCACGGGCCGCCCCGAGCGCCGGCCGGACAATCTCGCTTCCAGATAGATCGCCAGTCTGGTCACCAGATAGTTGATGAGGATGAAGATACCGGCGAGGAGCAGATAGGTCTGGATCGGGTTGTGCAGGGTCTGGACGGCGATCAGGCCACGGCGCAGCAGTTCCTCATAGGAGATGAAAGCCCCGAGCGAGGTGTCCTTGATAATCACAACAAGCTGACTGAGCAACGCTGGCAGCATCGAACGGAAGGCCTGCGGGAGCAGAATGACCCGCAGCGTCTGGCCGCGGGTCAGGCCCAGCGCCGACGCGGCCTCCGTCTGCCCCTTCGGTACCGCAAGGACACCCGCTCGGACGATCTCGGAGATAACCACGGAATTGTAGGCCGTCAGACCGATCACGATGTACCACAGCAGCGGTAGTTTGACTCCGTAGGCCGGCAGGACCTGCGCGGCGAAAAAGACCGCGATGACCACAGGGACACCGCGCAGCAGTTCGACCGCCCCGACGACAGCCCAGCGGTACCACCGCGCGGCGGAGATCCTGGACATCGCGATGAGGACCCCGAACACCAGAGAGAAGACCGCGGCCAGGGCGGCGGCTGTCAACGTGTGCAGCAGGCCGCCGCCGAGCAGGCGCCACACGTCCGGGAAGTCCTTGTCGCCCGGGTTGAACAGCGGGCTCCATTTGCCGCTGTTGAACTGGCCGTTCGCCGCCAGCCGACGTATGGCCAGCGCTCCGAGCCCGATCAGGGCAAGAGCGGCGACGGCGCTGGCGATGGCTATACGCCGACGCCCGCGAGGTCCCGGGACGTCGTGGAGGACCGAGCCGCTCACCGGGCCACCCTGAACCGTTTCTCCGCCGCCAACAGAAGCAGACCGGCAGGGATGATGATAATCAGATATCCGAGCACGACGCCGGCATAGACCGGCAACGC
This sequence comes from Protofrankia sp. CiP3, assembly GCF_917627345.1. Lineage (NCBI taxonomy): Bacteria > Bacillati > Actinomycetota > Actinomycetes > Frankiales > Frankiaceae > Protofrankia > Protofrankia sp. CiP3. Next base: position 49,044 of record NZ_CAKJTM010000008.1, read on the forward strand.
GGGTTCGCCCCGCGCGCCGTTCAGTGTGTTAGCGACGCTGTAGAGCTCACCACCGACCCCGAACGCGCCGACGATCGCGGAGTTCTTCACCATCGCGATCGCGACATTGCCCAGTGGGGGGATGACCGCCCGGATCGCCTGCGGAAGAATCACCAACCGCAACGACTGGCTGAAGGTCAGGCCGATCGAGCGGGCAGCCTCGGCCTGACCTGTGTCAACCGCACCAATTCCGCTGCGTACCGCCTCGCAGACAAACGCGGCTGTGTAGATGGTGAGCCCAGCGGCCCCGAATATGAAGTAGGAGCCGTTGACACCCACCTCCGGCAGGCCGAAAGCGAAGGCGAACAGGACGATCGTAAGAGGACAGTTGCGGACCAACGTGACATAGGCGGTGCCCACCGCGCGCAGTGGTGGCAGCGGCGACACCCGGAATCCCGCCAGCACGATCCCGAGCACCAGCGCCGCCACGGCGACCAAGGCACAGATCTTCAATGTTCCCAACAGACCATCGGCATACAGGCCCAGGTTGTCGGTGATGACGCCCATGGCGGCTCCCGGGGTATGTCAGTTCCGGAGAGGTCCTGACGGGGTGCGGTGCTTAATCCTAGATCAGGAACAGGCGGTGAGCGCCGGTAGGGACGGCGTGGCCCTGGCGACCTTGCCCGCGGTGGATTCCCAGGCCCTGGCATAGCGTCCGTCCGCCGACGCCGCGGTCAGCTGCGAGTCGATGAACTGGCAGAAAGCGACGTCGCCCTTTTTGATGCCGATGCCGTAGGGCTCGGTGGTGAAGGGTTTGCCGACGAGCTTGAAGGCACCCCCACTGGAATCGATAAGACCCAGCAGGATGACGTTGTCGGTGGTGACGGCATCGACCTGACCGGTACGCAACGCGTCCGCGCACTTGGAGTAGACATCGAAGAGCACGATGTTGGACCCGCTGACATAATCCTTGATTTTTTCGGCTGGCGTCGACCCGGAGACGGAGCAGACCTTCGCGTTCGCGGCGCGTAGCGATTCCGGCCCGGTGATCGCGGTGTTGTCTTTTTTCACCATGAGGTCCTGACCGGCCTGGTAGTACGGCCCGGCGAAGCTGACAAGCTGCTTGCGCTTGTCATTGATCGTGTAGGTGGCGACGACGAAGTCGACCTTGCCCTGCTGAATCGCTCCCTCGCGCTGGGCTGACGGCGTCTCAACGAAGGTGATGTCGTCCTGCTTGATTCCCAGCCCGGCGGATATGATTTTTGCAATTTCCACGTCGAATCCGGCGATCTTGCCGTCCAGGCCTTTCTGGCCGAACAGGGGCTGGTCGAACTTGGTACCGACAGTGACCTTCCCGGCCGCGGCGAGCCTCGCCATCGTGGTATTGGCCGGGAAGGTTGGTTTGCTCTGGGCGCTGGCAGGTGTGCCGGTTGTGCTGCCACTGCTTCCGCAGCTGCTGATGGCGAGCACGACGGCGCCAGCGAGCGTGACCGTCACGAACCGTCGCCGACGTGGGCGCGGCCGGAGCTGATGCTGCCTGATCAGAAAGCGTGGGAGCCGCATGGTCGTCCTCCGTGGGGATACGTCAGCTACAGAAGGGGCCGGGATGGCCGGCGGGGAAAGAGACGATGCCGGCGGGTACGCCGGGGTCAGTTGGTGAGAATACGAGCCAGGAAGTCGCGAGCCCGCTGTGTCCGTGGGCTGTCGAAAAAGCTTTCCGGAGCACCCTCCTCGAGAATTCGACCGTCAGCCATAAATACGATGCGGTCCGCGGCCCGCCGCGCGAACCCCATCTCGTGCGTGACGACCACCATGGTCATGCCGTCGCGCGCGAGCCCCGCCATGACGTCGAGCACCTCGGCGATGTACTCTGGATCAAGCGCTGAGGTGGGTTCGTCAAAAAGAATCGCCTTCGGCTCCATAGCAAGCGCCCGGGCGATCGCGACACGTTGCTGCTGCCCGCCGGAAAGCTGTGCCGGATAACTGCCGGCCTTGGCGCCGACACCCACCCGATCGAGTAGTTCCCGGCCTTGGCGCTCGGCTGCCTCACGCGGGATTCTCTTGACTTTTGTCGGCCCGAGAGTGACGTTCTCCAGAGCGGTCTTATGAGCGAATAAGTTAAACGATTGAAAAACCATACCCACCTCGGCCCGGAGCCGCGCGAGCGCGCGGCCCTCCTCGGGCAACAGCTCTCCGTCGATCATTATCCGGCCAGCGTCAATGGTCTCCAACCGGTTGATGCACCGGCACAGCGTCGACTTACCCGATCCGGACGGACCGACGATGACCAGCGCCTCGCCGCTGTGCACGGTCAGGTTGATCCCGTGCAACGCCTGAAAAGCGCCGAAGAACTTCTCGACGCCGGCCATGACGATCAGGGGTTCTCCCCGCGCACTCTTCGCCACGCTCAGCCCTTCGGTCGTCAATGTCCAGCAACACTATGGGGTAGTTGGCCCCACTGTGTCGCGACTATGGGGCAGCTGGCCCCACCGTGTCGCGCCGGTGGCGCGCACCACCCGGAAGGGTCGTGGGATGGCTGGCGGCACGGCCAGGTCAACGATGACACTCTGGCGACGATGGCACCCCGGCATGGCGCGCGTGCGACAGGAGCGGCGTTACGAATATGTCCCAGCTGGCCCGCCCCCACATTTCCGACCGATGACGTCGCCGAAGCAGCGTACTGGCACGGAGGCGGCGAACAGGCCGGGGCGGGCTGGCGGGAAGGCATCCCGAGGGCACGACGTCGCACCGGCTCCTTCCCGCTGGAGAACAGCGCCTCCGCCGAACTCGGGACGCTTCGGAGTGCCATCGGACCGGCCAAGGATGCCAGCATCCGCTGATTCGACTCAATGAGATCTTCAAGATTTTTGGGATCTTTCTATCAAACAATAGACACACAACACATTGCCGAATGTGAAACAGGGTCTGGCCGGCGACGGTCGCCAGCCCAACGATTGCTGCCCGCCCTGGGCCAGGACAGGCGTTGGCGCGGTCGACGGCCAGCCCATGTGCCAGAGTTCATTGTGATTCGCCTCGCTCCCGGCCGAGCTTCCGCGGGATGCGACGCGCGTCGTTTCGGTCCTTGCCGGCACAGTGGATGATTGCGGTACCTGGACGGACGAAACCGCAAACCGCTCGTGGAACCCAGCCATTCGATGAGGTGAAGACCTGCCGTGACCAAGCAGCGCCGGGGCCCGCTACGGGTCAGGCTGAATCGGCGGCCTGCCGTCGCGAATACCGTCCCTGGCCCGCGGCCCCGATCAGCGCGCCCCCGGGCGGCGCGGCCCCGGGTGCAGGTACTCGCGATGCCGGTGGTGGCGATCGCGACCCTCCTTCTCATCAGCGGCTCCGCCGCCACCTCGCAGGCGAACTCCACCGCGGGCCCACCGGCGGGGCCGGCGCGGCAGCCGGCGGACGGCGGCGGTTTCGCGATGCCGGCGGGTGCCGGCCCAGCTGCTTCCGGCACCTCTGGCGCCGCCTCCGCGGCGAGCACACACACCCTGGCCACGGCCGCGGCCACCGGCGCCACTGGGGTCGTGACGCTCGGTCCCGGCGACAGGGGAATCCCGGACCGGGTGCTCACGGCCTACCACAAGGCGGCCGAACGGACCGCGCGCGAGCGGCCCGGCTGCCATCTGACCTGGCCGCTGCTCGCGGGGATCGGCAAGGTCGAATCCGGGCACGCCGCCGGCCACGCCATCAGCACCGACGGCACGATCGCCCCATCGATCATCGGGCTGCCCCTCGACGGCAACGACGGACGCGCTCTGATCCTGGACACCGACGATGGTGACTGGGACGGTGACAAGCTCTTCGACCGTGCCGTCGGGCCCATGCAGTTCATCCCCTCGACCTGGCGGGTATCCGGCCGGGACGGGAACAACGACGGCACGCGGGACCCGAACAACATCGACGACGCGGCCCTCGCCACCGCGGGCTACCTGTGCGCGTACAACCGCGACCTGACCAACCCGGCACAGCTCCAGTCGGCGGTCCTCGCGTACAACCCGTCGGACGACTACGTCCGGGCGGTCCTGGCGTGGACGGATGGCTACGACGACAGCGGAGCCGCCCCGCTGCTCACCCCGAGCGGCGCACCGGCACCCACGCCGAGCGGTGCACCGGCACCCGCACCGACCATCATGGTCACGCAGGCGCCACAACCGCCCGGAACACCCACACCCACACCGTCCGCAGCCTGCCCCGCGATCGCCGTCGGGACCGCCACGCTGGCCGCGACACCGATCAACCTCGACGACACCGTCGCCGGCTACGAAGCCCTCGACGTCACTGGAGTTCTCACCACGACGGGTACCGCTCCGGTCACCGCTGCCGTCGACGCACAGCTGTCCGACAGCCACAGGTGGACGATCACAAGTATCCGAACGGTCGTCACCGCCGACACCGCCACAGTCGCCGCGCCACGACAGCTCGCCCGCTTCGACGGGCAGGCCATCGGCGAGGCCGGCGCGGATGGTGCCCTCACCGTCACTGTCACCGTCACCCCGGAACCGGATGGCGCGGGCTGCACGCCTCCGCCCGCCACCGCCTTCGACGTCAGCGGCCTGAACGCCGCGGATTTCGTCGGCTGGACCACCACCCCGGCGCGCCTGCGCGCCCGCCTCGCCGACTACACCCAGTCGGGCCAGGTCGAGCAGGCCACGGCCGACGCGTTGGGCGCGCTGATCCCCGCCACCGTCACCGGCCCCGGAACGCTCATGCCCTTTCTCGACCGCCTCAGGAGCACTACATCTGCCCAGGTCAGCGACGAAGCGCGCACCCGGCTGACGAGTATCGCCGGACGCCTGAACGACCAACAGACGCAGAACACACCGTCGCCCGCGCCCGCAGCCACACCAAATCCCACACCCACACCGGCGCCGGCGCCGGCGCCGGCCAGCGGCGCACCGAATCCGGCCACCGTATCCACCGGCCCGGCATCAACATCGGCATCAACATCGGCATCAACATCGACCGCTCCAGCCGTCATCGCCGCGGCACCCTCCCCCACGTCGACTCAGCCGCCGACAGCACCACCGCCGGCATAGAGCCGGCCAGATATCGATCTGATACCGCAATCAAGGAAAATCAACAAAAAAGCAACAGATACACTCCTGGCGACGAAGTGATGTAAACGGTATGGACTGGCCTGAATCCACCCAGCTAAGGTTCGTAGCGCTGGGTGGGGATCGCAGCGGCGGGGCGTCATCATTCCCGTCCTTGGCCACGGAGGGGTCTTGACCCAGTCACCACCTGCCGGTACGTCCACATCACGCCACCGCCGGCCGACACACGCGCTACCGGTACAGCTGCACTGGTATTCCGTCGTTGCCGTGCTCGCCGGCACCGCGGCTGTGCTCAGCATCATCACCAGCTGCCAGCCGACCGAGCTCACAGGCCAGCCGCTTCCGAGCGCCGCGGCGTCCGTGACAGCGCCGGGGGCACCAGGCGATGTAGAGCCCGCCCGCCCAGGCACGCCGCCGGTCTCGTCATCCTCGACCGCACCGGCGACCGCTCCCGCCCAGCTGTCACCGACAGCCTCGACCTACGCCACCAGCCCGGCCCCGAGGCCATCGGTGGTGGCGGCTGCCACCCGGCCGGCAGCGCAGCCCGTGGAGCAGACCACGACGACGGTGGCACCCGGCCGGATCAGGCCGGGAGTGACCTACACCGGCTACGGCACGTTCTACTCGCTCAGCGGCGCGGGGAACTGCCTCTACGAGGACGCGGGCACGGACGCGTCCCACTCATACGCGGCGCTCAACGACGCCGACTACGAAAACGCCCGGATGTGCGGCGGCTATATCCAGGCCACCGGCCCCCGTGGCACCGTCGTCGTGAAAATCGTCGACCGGTGCCCCGAGTGCAAGCCGGGGGACATCGACTTCAGCCCGGAGGCGTTCGCCACGATCGCCGATCCGGTGGCCGGCAGGGTCCCGATCTCGTGGCGGCTGATCAGCCCAGCGAACATCGGCAGCATACAGTACCGGATCAAGGAAGGGTCGTCCCCTTACTGGCTGGCCATCCAACCGCGCAACCACCGCAACCCGGTGGTCTCGCTCGAGATCAGCGTCAACGGGAGCTGGCAGGCGCTGCCGCGGGAACAGTACAACTACTTCCTCGCGCCGAACGGTCTGGGCGCGGGCCCGTTCAGCATCCGCGTGACCGATATCTACGGCCAGCAGATCATCAACTCCGGGATCACGCTCAGCCCGACGGTGGTGCAGGCCACGTCGACGCAGTTCGCCCAGCACTGACGGCGAGCTGCGGTGTGGGGGAAGGCGTGGGCCAACGTCCTCATGCCGCTGGCGGGCTCGGCGGACGGGCTACGTCACAGCCAGGCCGAGCAGCTCGCGGACCTCGTCGTCCGTTGTCTGGGCAAAGTCCGCGTAATACTGGCCGACCGCAAAGAAGGTCGACGGCGTGCTGAGGCAGACGACTCCGTCCGCGACGAGCCGTATCTGCTGGCAGGCACGCTCAGAGGCCACCGGCACAGCCACGATCACCCGCGCCGGCCGGCGTCGGCGAACCGCGTCGACCGCGGCGCGCATCGTGGCTCCGGTGGCCATCCCGTCATCGACCAGCAGGATGACGCGACCGGTGAGGTCGATGGGAGCCCGGCCGTCGCGGTAGACGTGTTCCCGACGGGCGAGCTCACGGCGCTCGGCATCCGCCACCTGCTCGATCATCTCCTCGCCGATGCCGAGGCCTCTGATCACCTGGTCGTTGCGGACCAACGTCCCACCGGTGGCCAGCGCTCCCATCGCGAGCTCGGTGTGCCCGGGCGCGCCGAGCTTGCGGACGAGAAAGACGTCCATGGGCGCCCGCAACCGCTGGGCGACCTCGAAGGCGACCGGCACGCCCCCCCGGGGCAGGGCGAGGACTACGGCATCCCCCCGATCGGCGTGGCCAGCCAAGGAGTCAGCCAGGGCTCGCCCCGCCGATCGCCGGTCGACAAACAGCTCCGCCACCATCACCTCCGGCCATCACCGTTACCGCTACCGGCCTGACCGCCGCTGCTGCTGGCCTCCTCGGCGCGCGGACGCACCTCGGCGTCGGGACCGGGGTAGGTGAAGGTGACGTGCTCCGAGTCGGACCAGCTGACCAGGAACGGCGGGTCACCGGATGGGGACCGCACTTCGATGATCTCACCGAAGCGGTCCGGCCTGCCCAGCGTCCGCCCGTGGATGACCAAGGTGTCGCCCGGGTGCGCCCGGATCAGCCGCCGAGACCTGGTGATGCCGCCGTCACCGGCAGGAACGGCTTGGCCCATCCCCGCGACCGGGGTTCTGCGATGCCGGGCTATGACCTCCTGGGCAAGCGGTCGAATCAGATCCTCGATCCGCCGAGCATCCCGGATGAGCAGATCGTCAACGGACAGAATACCGATGATCTGATTACCGTCGAGGACGGGGAGCCGACGCAGCGCATGCTCCCGGAACACCTCATAGGCACGCGCGAGCTCCACGCCGACGGACAGGCTGAGGACGTCGGTGGTCATGAGTTGGCCGACGGAAGTCTCCACGGGAACGTCACGAGCAAGACCACGCAGCACGATGTCACGATCGGTGACAATTCCAACCAAATGATCATTATCGGTAACGAGAAGCACACCCACCCCGTGGCGGTCCATCTCCTGCGCCGCTTCCCGAATCGTTCTGGTCCGCTCCACCGTTACCGCCGGTGCGCTGACAACGCTGAGTACGTCCGTCATCGACGCTCACCTCCCCGGCCTGGACCTCACGGCCCGCGCCCCGAACGTCACACCTCGAGACCGCCGACGACCAGTCCGCCATGTTGTGGGTGACATATGCCTGCAATACGGGTGCATCCTGTGCCGTTGACCGATGGCATCCGGGCCCGGCTCAGACTCCCCTGGACGAGAAAAACCATGATCATAAAATGCCGGCCTCGTCCCGTCCTTCTGGGCATCCCCGTCCGCGATGCTCGGCACACCCCTACCGACGGTCTTTTCAGGCGCCTCGGTTGCTCCTCCTGCGCTACGAGTACTCCTCCGGCGCTACGAGCGACCGGCAACGGGGGACGCGGCATCGGCGGGATTTCGACCGCTACGGGTTGGACGATTCGGAGTGCCGTGCCGGTGGAAGGTGGCAGGAGTCAACCGACCCACGCGACCGGCCTCCGGTCGCCTCGGCAAGGAGGACGCATCGTGACCACGATCGTGACACCCGGCGGTGGGCCGGCTCGGGGTGCGGCCGGGCCTGGCATTCCGGAGCCCGTTCCCGGACCCGACATTCCCGGCCCCGGGCCGGCACCCGACACGCCGGGGCACGGGCCAGGGCCCGACATCCCCGATCCCCTGCCAGGACCTGATCTGCCACCACCCGTGCCCGGCCCCGCCCGGTCCGGCCGTGGCCACGGCCACGGCCACGGCCACGGCCAGCAACATTGATCAGTATCCGGACGGTTCAGCGCGTGCGGCGAAGCCGGGCGGACCAGAACCGGCCGGCCGGTCGACCGGTCAGCGTGGACCGGTCGGCGGCGACGACGAGGAGTTGATGATGCCTATGCAGCGTGGCAGCACCAAACACGGCCCGGTCAAGGATGACAGCCTTGCCCACGAGGTGGACGGGATCGTCCGCGCGGGCAGGGACACGCGCACCGAGGAATGGCGCTCCGCCGAACCGCCAGGCGAGGATCAGCCCCAGGTGGCGATCATACCGGAGACGTCCGGTGCCGATCAGGGCGCGGCAGCGAACACGGCCGCGGCCGCGCAGGCCCGAACCGACCTTGCCCGCTGGTTCGATCGGCACGACTTCCCCGCTCGGGCGGCTCAGCTCGCGCACGGCCTGCGCGGCCGCAACGCCCCGGAGCAGCTCGTCGAGCTGCTCCGGGCCTTGCCCAAGCGACAGCAGTACAACTCGGTTGGTGATCTCTGGCGAGCGCTGCACGGCGGCGAGGACATCGAAACCGTACGGTTCTGACCCCGGCCGCTCGAAGGCCGGCCCACTGCGCCCGCCCGCTGCACAGGCACAGACACTCGCCGTGCACCCGTGCACCGAAACGCAAAGCAGCGTTCTCACTACCGTAAACACCCGACAGTGGGCGGTCGGGCAGGCGTGCGGCGGGCGCGGGAGACTGGTGGCATGGCCACGCTCTGCGGGATCGAGCTTGAACATCCGCTCATGAACGCCGCGGGCACCTGCAAGAGCCTCGACGAGGTCGGCACGCTGGCCCGATCCGCTGTGGCCGCGGTCGTCGTCGGCTCCATCACCGAACAGGCCCGTGCCGGTAACGGCGGCAACGTTTACCACACCGGGGATTTCTTCTCGCTCAACGCGCTGGGTCTGCCGAATCCGGGGCTTGAATACTACCGTGAGCGGCTGCCGGACATGCTTGCGGTCACGCACAGCGCCGGTAAACCGCTCATCGTGAGCATCGCGGGATTCAACGCCGCGGAATACGCCCGCACGGCGCATGCGGTGGCATTGGCCGGCGCCGACCTCATCGAACTCAATCTGGCCTGTCCGAACGTGTGGGATGGCGGCCGGCAGAAACGTATCGCCTGCTTCGACAACGATCAGACCAGGGCTGTCTGCGGCCAGGTCGCCCATGCGCTCGCCACCGTTGGCGACACCATCCCGGCCAACCGTCGACCGCCGGTCTTCGGCATCAAGATCTCCCCATTCTCGGACCCGGCCGGGCTGGCCGAGCTGGCCGGGCTCATCACGGTGCTGTCCCGCGAGCCATCCGGGCCGCGGTTCGTCTGCGCTGTCAACACTTTCCCCAACGCCCTCGCCCTGACCGACGCGAATGAGCCGGTGATCGATGTCGAGCTGGCCGGGCTCAGCGGCGCCGCTCTCAGGCCCGTGGCGCTGGGCCAGATACGGCAGCTGCGGCGCCTGTTACCCGAGACGGTCGAGCTCATCGGAGCGGGCGGGGTGACCGATGGACGCGGCATCGTCGACTTCCTGCATGCCGGCGCGGCCGCGGTGCAGGCCGCCACCGCATACTGGAACCGCCAGGGCGACGCCGGTGTCTTCGGCGACATTCTCGCCGACTATGCCGACCAGCTGTAACGGTCTAAACCACTACCTGACGCGACCGGATGAACTCCTGGTCGACCGCCATCCCAAGGCCGATACCGTCGGGAATCGCGACGGTCTAAACCACTACCTGACGCGACCGGATGAACTCCTGGTCGACCGCCATCCCAAGGCCGATACCGTCGGGAATCGCGACTGTGCCGTCAGCGGCGAGACTGAGCCGGCTGGTGACCACCCCCCGGCTCAGCGCGCTCTGGGCGACATTGAACTCGACCCAATGCGCATCGTGCAGCGTGGCGAGATACGCAAGGCTGTAGGCGTGTAGCAGGTCGGTGAGCCAGGAATGCGTGACGATCTCCCGGCCCGCCCGCTCCGCCTCTGCCGCGACCGCCTTCGCGACGGTGAGCCCGCCGCATCGGGACAGGTCCGGTTGCAGCACGTCGATGCCGCCTTCGTGGATGAGCCGACGGAAGTCCCAGACGGTGGCCTGCTGCTCGCCCGCGGCGAACCGCAGGGTGGGGAACTCCAGCTTGGCCTGGTGGTAGTCGGCCGGGCATTCAGGATGGACGAAGTCCTCCACCCAGTAAGGCAGCACGTCGGCCACAATCTCCAGCATCGCCCGGGTCTGTGCGTACGTCCGGACCCGGGGCCGGCCCCCGTCATGGACGTACCAGCCCGGATCCACCATCAGTGCGCGCTCTGGTCCCAGGGCCTCGCGGATCGCGGCCAGGTTCTCCCGGTCCAGGCCCGGGTCGATACCGAAACCGCCCCAACCGAACTTGACCGCCCGGAATCCCATCCGCACGTACCCGGCGGCCGCCGCCTGGTTCTCGTCGGGAGTGGCCCGGAACAGCGTCGAGGCATACGCCGGCAGACGGTCCCGGCGGCGCCCGCCGAGTACCTCCGACAACGGAACGCCAGCGGCCTGTGCGCGAATGGACCACAAGCAGTTGTCCACCGCCGATATGCAATGCATGACGACACCACGGCGACCGTAGTAGGCGGTGGCGAGATACAGATCCGTCCAGATCCCCTCGATATCCAGTGGGTCCTTTCCGACTGTTTCTTCGGCGATACCGCGGAATCCGAGCGCGCCCATGCCAGGGCCGGACAGCACTCGTGCCGCGACCGGCCCAAGTGTTTCGACGTCGGACCATCCCTCCAGCCCGGCATCGGTGCGGACGCGAACCAGCAACAACCAGTCACCCTGGTCGACTGCTTCCGCGGCACCGGGCCGCGGACCGTATGACTCATCGCCGCGCAACAACACCGGTGACACCTCGGTGATCCTCATCCGTTCCCGCCTCCTGTTCCGGTTCTCAGAGCGTGTTTGAGACCGGGCTTTCGATCAGTGAGCCGGAATGACGGTCTCAAACGCGCTCTCAGTCGGCCGGGCCCTGAGTGGCCACAGCCTCAGACCTGGTCGGGGATGGCGCTGGGCAGGTCGGACGGCCAGGGAATCCGCCGCTCCGCGAGGCAGGCACGGAACGCCTCCGCATGGGCCACCATCAGCCGCGCGCCCTGGCGGCGGTCCTCGTCAGCGATCTCGTCGGCGTAGTCGCGGCCGCGCAGCCGGCGCATGACGTCCATCTGGCTGCGATGCCGCCGGATCAGCTCGGCCTTCACCGTGACGTGCGCCGGCGTGAGCTGGACAAAGTGCGTCGCCTCGAATCCGTAGCCGTCCCCGGGGTACACGTGGAAGATCCGGGGCACCCGTTCGAGTGGGGGCGAGGCCGGTTCGAAGGACGACAGGCTGGTGAACAGAGCGGCATCGATCACCGCGCGGGCGGTGACCACATGGTCACTGTTGTAGTCCGACGTCCAGTGGGTGAAGACGAGTTCGGCTCGCTGTTCACGGAGCGTCCTGATGAGATCCCGGCGCAGCGCGGCATCGTCATAGAGGAAACCGTCCTCCCGACCGAGGCAGCGGTAGTCGGCCGCGAAGCTCGCCGCGACCGAGCGCATCTCCGCATCCCGCACGGAGGCGGCCAAGCCCCGGTCGGCGGACGGGTCAAAGGCGAGCCCTTTGTCACCCTGGGTCACACAGACGAAGGAGATTTCATGCCCCGCCTCCCGGAACCGCTGCAGAGTTCCCAGACAGCGCATCTCGTCGTCCTGATGGGCGAAAACACAGACGATTCTCACCTCAGTTCAGCTCGCCTGGAGGGCCGTATTCGATGCGATCGTGGTTGTGCCGCGCCGCCGACGGCCGAGATCCCGGAGCCGCGGACGGGAATTCCTCACCGCTGGCGCCGACCTGGTTCCCGGGGCCGAATCGGGTGAGATCGGCGAGCGAGACCGCCAAGGCGCCATCCACCGTCAGGAAGGCTCCGGACACGTACGCCGCGCGCGGCGACGACAGGAACTCGACCGCGGCGGCAACGTCGTCGGGGGTGCCCATCCGGCCGAACGGTAAACGGCCGGCGACCTGGTCGAGAAATGCGTCGCCGTACAGGCCGGCCTCGCCTCGGGTCCGGATCCAGCCGGGCACGACGGCGTTGACCCGGATGCCGTGCGGCGCCCACTCGTGCGCAAGCGTCCTGATCACCTGGGCAAGGGCGGCGTGCGCGGCGTTGTAGCCCAGGCACCGCGGGAACGGCAGGGACGCGTGCAAGGATCCGATAGCGGTCAACGCCGCTCCGGCTTTCAGGCAACCGGCGGCGAGAAGTTCTCCGAACAGGGCGAAGGCGGCTACCGGGCCCACTGCGAGGCTGCGCTCCAGGCTCTGCACCGGGAGGGCGGCCGCCGCGCGGTGCTCTTCGTACGCGAGCGCGTGCACGGCTGCGGTGACCGTCCCCAACGAAGTGGCGGCTGCGGCGGTCTCCCTGCCGAAGGCCGGGCCGCCGGCATCCGCGCGCAGCACTCTGGCGTCGCCTCCCCCAGAAATGATCAGATCGGCAACGGCGCTGGCTCGTGTCTCGTCCCGATCGACGCAGAGCACGACGTCACGGCCGCGCGCCAGGTGCTGGGCGCAGGCAGCGCCGATGTCCCCACCGGCGCCGGTCACGACAGCCACCTGTCTAGGCATCGTCAACGGTCTCCCGGAGCAGGTCGACCAGCCTGTCGATCTCCTGGCGCATCGGCTCGTCGATCATGTCGCTGACCGGCCCCCGCATGGCGGCTGACCCGAACACCCCTTGCCGCACCAGCAGGTGCTTCTCGACCGCGACGAAACTGTCGAGGTTGCTCTGCAATGACACGATCAGAGCGAGCGGTCCGGCGATCCGGTACGCGCGCGGGAAGTCGCCGTCGCACAGGGCTCGCCACAGCGCGGCCAACGCCCAGACAAGATCCCCGGCCGGCATTGTCCCAACCACGCCGCGGCGGAAGCTGTCGATCAGGTAGAGACCACCCGTTCCCTCGAAGACCCGGGCCCGCCCACCGGTCGCGTCAAGCAACCGGCTGAGCCGGGGACCAATCGGCGGCGCCTCGGGTTTGAACATCGCCCGGTCCCCGAGCTCCCTGTGCAGCCGCGCCTGCACGTTGATCGACAATGGCGCCCCGACGTAACCGCTGGCGTCCTGGACGATCAGCGGCACCGTCACGGCCTCGGCGATCGCGGTGAAGTAGCGCACCAGTTGCTCGTCACTCGCCCGGGAGAGCCCCGGCGGGGTCGCCATCACCGCGTCCGCGCCGACGTCCTGCGCATGCTTGGCATGCCGGACGGCCATCGCCGTGGACTCAGCGCCCACGCTCACCACCGCGACCCCATGCCGACGGGCAAACGTGCAGGTCAACGCGGCCATCTCGTCGCGTTCCTCGGACGACAGCCGGAGCACCTCGGAGACCATGGCGAAGACAACGCCGTCGGCTCCGTTGGCGAACAGCCAGTCGAACTGGGACTCCATCGTCCGCCTGTCGATACGGCCGTCGTCATCGAAGGGAGTCTGGAACACCGCCAGCACACCGGCGATGTCGCGGCTGTCCGCCGCTGGCTTCCGCACCGCCGTGGCCTGGTCCGCAAGAGTCACCTGGCCATTGCCTTTCGGTAGAGCCGCTGATTCTGATGGCACATGTCTCCCCAGTATCAATAATCAATATGATCGATACGGTGTCGACGTCGGTTTGGATGCATAGTTGCCAAAATTTCGGCCGCTCGGGAATGAGCTGGCTCAGCACATGCCGAGGGCCTGGGCAACAGCGCCTGGGCACCATCGTCGCCACCCGCACCCGATCGACTCGACCGGCCTGCTGTGCTCACCACCCGCTTCGCGGGCATGGCCGTCTTCATGTGCTCGGAGGTCGCTGGGAACTCCGCGGAGGCTGTGGCCGCAGGCCAAGCAGCGCGACCGCGTCCCGGGCACAGATGTGATCGATATCGCTCGCGGTGACGTTCGCGATGCCAAGACTACGGCAGAGGGCGGCGGCTCGGTGCAGGCCGGTGATGGTCCGTTCAACGGTGGAGAAGGGATAGTCACTGCCGAACAGGACACGGTCGAAGACCTGGTACTCCGACGCGGTCGCGAGCGCCTGAGCCAACTGCCACGGCCGGGTGTCCATCGCGGACACGTCGACGTAGAAGTGCTCATGACGACGGACCACGCTCAGCGCCTCGGCCGTCCACGGGTGACCGAAATGCGCGATCCACATCCGCAGCGCAGGGAACCGACGCGCGGGGAGGTCGAGCTGGAGGGGACGGGCGAACTCCGCGATCGCGGCTCGGGTGAACGTGGTGCCCTGGTGCCAGACGACGGGAATGCCGTAGTGATCGGCGACCTCCAGCAGATCAAGGCAGGCCCGGTCATGAGGATGGAAGTGCTGGTAGGTCGGGCCGAGCTTAAGGCCATACAGGCCAAGATCCTCGACTGCATGCCGCAGCCGGGCAGCCGCGTCGGGCCGGGTGGGGTTGACGCTGGCGAACCCGATGAGGTTCGGCTCGTCGGCGACGGCCTTCGCCACGTACTCGTTGGGCACGACCGTCCCGACCGGCTCGGCATCGAAAGCGAGCACCACCGAAGCCGTCGCGGCAGCCGCCGCGGCGGCATGTCCGGCCGGTGTCACGTCCCAGTGGGTTCGTCCCCAGACCCGTATCTCGTCGTCGGCGAGTGGCCCGCCGACATGTGTGCCGAGTTCGCCCAGATGCGTGTGAACGTCCACGGTCACCAACGTCACGACGCTTCCCCCTCCGCGCTCACGTTGCGCGCCACCGCCTTCAGGGCGTCGACGATGTCGTCCAACCGGTCGTTCATCCGCGCGGTGGGACCACTGACGCTGAGCGCGAAGCGGTATCGCCCCCGGTCGTCGCGGATCGGGACGCCGACACACTTCATCCCGATCTCGGCCTCCTCGTTGTCGAGCGCGTACCCACGGCGACGGATGTCGGCAAGATCAGCGAGCACGTCCGCGGGGTCGGTGCGGGTCAGGGCCGTGTGCCGTTCCGGCGGCCGGGTACGCAGGAGTTCCCGCACCTCGTCGTCGGGGAGATGGGCGAGGATGGACTTTCCCAGGCTGGAGACGAACCAGTCGTCACGGTCACCCACGGTCGCCCCGCGCCGGATCGACCGGCGGCCCTCGAGGGCCTCAATGATCACAACTTCGCCCGTCTGGTTCACCGCCAGGTTGATCGTCTCGTCGAACCGGGCGAGCAGTTCACGCATGTACGGGAGCACACGGCCGCGCAACGGCCGGGCACGTCGCGCGGCATGCCCAATAGTGATCATGCGGACGCCAAGGGAGTAGCAGCGGGACACCTCGTCCCGCTCGAGCCATCCGTGGTCGACGAGCTGCCGCAGATAGCGGGTTGTCGTGGACGGCTCGAGGCCGCACGCGGCGGCGACCTCCGAGAGGCTCTGGCTGGGCGCGGCCAGGAAGGACTCGACAATCCCGATCAACCGGTCGCTCAGCCTCGTGGGCGCGGTCACGGTCATCCCATCACTCCCGGGTAGTGGCACGAGACGTGCACCGGTGTTGTGTCGAGCAGGCATAGGGGCGGATCCTCCGAGGCACACCGGGGGCGTCCCGCGCCGACATCGCATCGTGGCAGGAAACGGCAGCCCAGGGTCGGGGGCTCGGATCGGGCGTATTCGTCGGGACGCGTCCTGCTTACCCGGGAGCGCGCTGTCACCGGATCAGCGGCCAGGACGGCATCGAGCAGGAGGCGAGTATAAGGGTGCCGCGGCGCGGCGAACAGATCCTCGCGACGAGCCATCTCCACGATCCGTCCCCGGTACATCACCCCCACCTCCTGAGCCATGTACCGCACCACCGCGAGGTCGTGCGAGATGAACAGATAGGTCAGCCCGAGGTCCCGTTGTAACCCGGTGAGCAGGTTGAGGATCTGTGCACGTACCGAAACGTCCAGCGCCGACACGGCTTCGTCCAGCACGATGAAGTCGGGACGCGGCGCCAGCGCCCGAGCTATCGCGACGCGCTGGGCCTGACCGCCCGAAAGTTCGCCGGGCCGGCGGTCAGCGATGCCTCTGGGGAGCTGGACAAGGTGGAGCAGTTCCCGCACCCGGGCCCCGCGCTCGCCCCGGGTGCCTATGCGATGGGCCACCAGCGGTGCGGCGATGATGTCGGCGACCGACGCGCGCCGGTTGAGGGAAGCGTGTGGGTCCTGGAAGACGGCCTGCACCCGGGACCGCAGCCGGCGCATCCTCGCCGCGGACAGGCCCGCGATGTCCTGCCCGTCGAAACGGACCGTGCCGCTGTCGGCCGTTGTCAACCGCAGCACGCAGCGGCCGACCGTCGATTTTCCCGACCCGGACTCGCCGACAAGCCCGAAAGTCTCGCCGCGCCGCACCGACAGCGACACACCGTCCACGGCGGGCAGCCGGCCGCCATGCCGTGATGGATAGGTCTTGACCAGATTCCGCACCTCGAGCAGCCGCGGGGGCAGCCGCGCCGACGGCCCCGCCGGCACGCGTAACAGCATCACCGGTCTGCCTCGTCCGCTGACGGTGCCCGGACGCAGCGCACCTGCCGGCCGGCGGCCGCCCGCAACGCGACCGGCTCCGCGCACAGGTCGATCGATATCGGGCAACGCGGCTGAAACGCGCAGCCAGCACCGGTTCCCGCCGGCAGTGGCGGTTGGCCGGATATGGTCCGGATTGGCGCGGTGAGATCGACCGTGAGATCGACGGTCGCCGACATCAGCGCCGCGCTGTAGGGGTGGGCCGGGTGTGCGTAGAGGTCCACGGTGGGTGCGGACTCCACGATCTGACCGGCGTACATAACCGCGATATCGTCGCAGAACCCGGCGGCGACACCTAAATCATGAGTGATCAGAACCGCTGCCAGGCCACGCTCACGGCAGATCCGGTCGATCAGTGCGAGCACTCTCACCTGAGTCGTCACGTCCAGCGCACTGGTCGGCTCGTCGCACAGCAGCACGTCGGGCCGGCTGGCCAGCGCCATCGCGATCATTGCGCGTTGCCGCATCCCGCCCGAGAACTCATGTGGGTAAGCGGCCAGGCGTTGCCGCGGGGCTGGTATCCCGACCTCACCGAGCAGGTCAGCCGCGCGTTCCAGCGCACTCGGGCGGCGGACATCCTCGTGTAGTCGGATCGACTCGACGATCTGTGCCCCGATTGTCATCAGTGGGTTCAGCGCCGCCGCCGGATCCTGATAGATCATCGAGATCCGGCGGCCACGGATGCGGTCAAGCTCACGCCGACGGAGCACGAGCAGATCGATGCCATCCAGCCGGACCCGCCCGCCGGTGACCCGGACCGGGCCGCGGTGCAAGCCCATCACAGCCAGCGCGGTCAACGTCTTGCCCGAGCCGGACTCGCCGACGATACCGAGCCGCTGACCGGCGGACAGCGCGAAGCTGATGCCCCGCACGACCGCGGTGGCGCCGACAGCGACCCACAGATCGTCGACGTCGAGGATGGCGGGTGCCGTCATCGACGCCCACCAGTGAGTCGCTCGGCACCGGCGAGCCGGTCCGCGGCCAGGTTGAGACACAGCACGGTGGCGAGGATGAGGATGGCGGGCGCCGCCGCATAACTTGGGTCATTATAAAGAAACCCGTATCCCTGTTGCAGCAGCACCCCCCAGGACATCTGTGGCGGCTGGACGCCCAGTCCGACGAAGCTCAGGCTGGCCTCCAGGATCATCGCGCTGGCGGCATTGATCGCGGCCTGGCTGGCCAGGTCGGGCAGGATGTTGGGGAGCACCTCACGCAGCAGCAGGCGACCCCGGCTGGCTCCGTACGCGACGGCGGCGGCGTAGTAGTCGAGGGTCATCTCGCGGACGATGGCGGCTCGCGCCATCCGCGCGGTGCTGGGCGCGAGCAGCAGCCCGGTCAGCACGATCAGGGATACCAGCGACGCCCCGAACGCCGCGACACACACCAGCGCGAACAGGATCTGTGGGATCGCCATGGTGATGTCAGCGCCGCGCATCAACAGCTCGTCGGGAAGGCCTCGGGCACCGCTGGCGAGCACGCCCCACAGCGTGCCGGCCAGGAACGCCACGGCAACGCTACCACCGGCGACGGACAGCGACAGTTCACCGCCGTAGAGGAGCCGGCTGAGTTTGTCCCGCCCCAGCTCGTCGGTGCCGAGCCAATGGCGCGCGCTCATCGTCCCGAAGGCGTTCGCCGGGTCGAGGCCGGTCGGATCCTGCCTGCTGAGCAGGGGGACCAGGAGGCACATCCCGACGATCGCCAGCAGGACGAGCACACTCGCTGGCGGCGGGCTGATCCGGACGCGCCGACCGCGGCGCACCCGGCTGTGCCCCGCGGCGGCAGGCTCAGACACGGTGCCCCCGGGTTCTCGGATCCAGCGACCACACCAGCAGGTCAATCACCATCGATACCAGGATGAACAAAACGCTGATCAGCAAAACGACCGACTGGAGCACCGAGTAGTCACGCTGGAACGCCGATTCCACCGACAACGACCCGAGGCCAGCGAAACCGAACACGTACTCAACAATGACACTTCCACCGAGGGTGTACCCGACGATGAGCCCCAACATGGTGAGGCTCGGCAGCGCGGCGTTGCGCAGCGCATGACGGAGGACCACGGTCCGGGCCGGTGCGCCCTTGCCCGCCGCCGTCCGGGCGAACTGTGACGCCAGCGCCGAGATGAGTTCCGTACGCAGGTAGCGCACCAGGAGCGGGGCGGCCACCAGACACAGCGCGAGCGCCGGCATGACCATATCGCGCACGTTCTGCCCCGGGTTCTGGAGCAGCGGCACATAGCCGCGCGCGGGCAGCCATTTCAGCGTCACACTGAACAGCAGGATAAGCAGGATTCCGGCCACGAACGGGGGAAACGCCATACCGGCCGACGCCGCCGCCGTGACGCATCGGTCCACCCAGCCGCCGGGCCGGGTAGCCGCCGCGATCGCGGCCGGAACCGCGGCCGCGACCGCGAGAGTCATGGCGAGAAAAGTCAGTTCCAGTGTGGGCCCGAGCCGGGCGGCGATGAGGGAGCTGACTGTGCGCTGACTGACATATGATCTACCAAAATCCCCGTGGGCTATCCCGGCGACCCAGCTGAGGTACTGATCGACAACGGGACGGTCGAGACCGGCCTCCGCACGCAGCCTGTCGATCGTTGCCTGATCTGTCCCCCGCGCGGCACCCAGCCGAGCGATCACAGGATCGCCCGGCAACGCCCGCAGAACGGCGAAGATAAGGATCGACGAGCCGGCTATCATAACCAGGCTGATCGACACCCGCTTGACGATATACGGCACGGTCATCCTTTCTTTCTCGTCATCCCCACCGGCTCCCGGGATCCACAACAGGCTCTTTGCATCCTGGGCTCAGAGCGTGTTTGAGATCGGGGTTTCGATCAGTGAGCCGGAATGACGGTCTCAAACGCGCTCTCAGCTGGCAAGCCGTATCCAGATGGTTCCCGGCAGGACGGGAAGCCGGACCGATAGCGGATGAGTTATATCGGTCTGGCCGACGGCAGAACCAGGGGCCGACTGGGCACTGATCACCCGGGCAGAAGGTTCACATCGGGTTTCTAGCTTCTGAACCCGGCATCCTCGAGATGCGGGTTGCCGCCGCTGTCGACCCACAGCCCGACCACGGAGCGCTTGGTCGCGGTCAGGGTCCCGAACTGCAGCGGAACGAAGATCGGCACCTGCTCGTTGACCAGTTCCTGCACCCGCTGCCAGGCCTGCTGTCGCTGGGCCGGGTCGACAGTGGCCAGCGCGTTACCGTAAAGCGTGTCGAACACGGCGCTGTTCCAGTTGCACTCACAGCGCCCGGTCAACAGAAACGAGAGCTCTTCAGCAGGATCCGCGGGATAGGACTGGAAATTCGGAATAATCTTCCCGGGAAAAGATTTTCCAGCCGGGTAGAAAATTCCGGGCCAGGAGGCTATATCGGTATCCGTGATCCGCAGCTTAATATCAATCTTGGCAAGACTGGCCTGCAGGATTTGTGCGCTGGTGCTCCACTCGGGATACTGGTTGGCCACCCCCCACCAGACGAGGGTGCTGCCCGGAGTGACACCGGCCGCGGTGAACAGTGCTTTGGCCTTGTCCAGGTCGTATGTGTAGTCGGTGAGGCGGCCGCCGTAGCTGGCCTGATTACTCGGCAACGGATCGTTTGTGGTGGAGATGATGCCCTGATTGAAATACGCGGCCTTGAGAATCGCGCGTTGGTCGGTCGCGTAGGCCAGCGCCTGCCGGGCCTGCACGTTGTCGAAGGGCGCTTTGGTGGTGTCCACCTCCCAGCTCACATACTGGCCTATGACGGCGGGTTTCACCACGGTGAGCCCCGAACTGTTCTCGACGGTCGTCACCTGCGAAAGCGGCACCGACCAGAGCGCGTCGAGGTCGCCGGCCTTCAGCGCGGTGACCGCGGCGGCCGAGTCGGCGGCCTTGACGAACTCGATGCGGTCCAGCTTGGGAGCGGGGCCGAAATAGCTCGGATTCCGCTCCAGGGTCAAGTGATCATCGGCGGAGAATTTTCTGACCCGGAACGGCCCGGTGACGGCCGGGCTCTCCGCCATGCTGGCCAGCGAGTTCGTGTCAACAATCTTCACCATCTGGATCGACGCCGGGAACAGGGCGTTCGGAGTCCTGAGCGTGAAGACGACCGTGTTCGCCTCGTCCGCCCGCACGCTGACAATCGGCGCCACGTTGTTCTTGAGCTGGGTAACCGTATCGGGGTTCTGGTAGTACTTGATCGTCGAGACGACGTCATCCGGGGTGAGCACCTTCCCGTTGGAGAACCTGACGTCCGGCCGTAACTGGAAGGTCCAGGTCTTCAGATCCGCGGAGGACGACCACGAGGTGGCCAGGTCGGGCTGCAGCTTCCCATCACTCCCAGTCTTGACCAAACCATCCCATAACAGGCTGAACAGCACCTGCTCCCAGGCGTTGCCCTTGGTCACCGGATTGAGCGTCTTGATGCCCTGGGCCGCGCCGATGGTCAATGCGCCACCAGCCTTCACGGCATCGGTCGGGCCGGGCCGCTCGGGGCCTCCCGCACTTCCACCACATGCCGTCAGAATTCCAGCACAGAAAGTCGCCGCGGCCGTCACGGCCGCCAGCCCGATTTTTCTCACGATCACAATCTCTCTCCCCGTCTCACTCTGATCATGATGGGACGCCGCCGCTCCAGGCCGGCAGGCGCGACTTAGAGCGACCGGCAATAGGGGACGCGGCGTCGCGTGGCTGGGGTGCGCACCTCGCTGTGTTGTCGTCGGTCACCACCCAACACCAGGGCGCCTTCCTCCTCCGCCTTGCCGGATCGGGCGCGGATGAGCCGCTCACTGATCGAACGCCCTATCCTCGGGCGCTCTTACGGCATGTTTCGGCATCACCCCCCTGCCCATCGCCACGCGATGCACGCACCCCAGCCCCGCCCCTGTTGCCGGTCGCTCTTACTCGAAGGCAGTGCACCCCCAAAGGCAGTGCACCCCCAAAGGCGCTGCATCAAGAATTTTCACTCAATGAAAATATATTGCGTATAATGCAACCAGCGGCTCGAGCGCCTGTCAATATCTCTCTCGGTTCGCCTGGAGCAACCGGCAACAGGGGGTGCGGCATCACGGGGGCGATGCACGCCCAGCCGGCCCCGGGCTCCGTTGTCGACTGAGCCAGGACAATTCACCCAATATCGGTAAAATAGTCTAGGAATGACCAGCAGTGGGAGGCGTGGCATCGCGGGGTGGGGCACGCCCCTGTCACCGGACGCTCCAGAAGTTCGCCGCTGATACCTCTGGGAGATAACTGTTTTCATCAGATGAAAACGTGCCAGCAGCGAGGAGGCGACCAGCCGCGGCATCCGCCGGCCTGAGGACACCACGGCGCCGCCCGGCCCGTGAAAGCCGGGCACCCAACTCGGTGGGCGGGCTCGGGCTGATGTTGGCGGGCCGCTGCCGTGGGCCGGACCACTATTGTGACGATCAAAATTCTGGCCGCGAGACAATGCTCGGGCACCCGCCGCTACCAGTCATACGGAGGTGGCGTTCTCCCCGGACGGCCGCGCCAGGCGAGCCGTCGAACGACGAATCGGCGACCGCTGGTCATGATTGCTTGCCCCAGCAGCCGCCGACAGCCGTTCGGTACCTCCGAGGATCAGGCTCCCGGGACGGTCACATTTTTCTCGTCAAACCCGAAACCGTTGCTTGTGGCGCTTCGCTGCAGACTGGCGAAGCTGTTCTCGCTGGCGTCGATATCAGCCTCAGTGGCAGTACCGCTCTTCAGCTTGTCGGTCAGGTTCGAAAAACTGTCACTGATCGACTGAACAGCATTACAGAGCGATGGGTTCGCTTCCGCGAAGCCTTTGGCGACCTTCAGCTCGTGCACCGTGAAGACGCCCGCCACCGCGGCTTTGACGAAGGTGCGTTTCCGCTGGTCGGCCCCGGCCTTGAAGCCGCCGTTCTTCAGCGGCTTGTAGATGTACCGGTGGAAGGCGCCGAGGCCAAGGCCCGCGTGCAGCGCGAAACGGGTCTTGGCGAAAGCACGCGTGTTACCAGCCGTCGGGCAGGGCGCGTTGTCCTCCGGATCGCTGTCGTCGGTCGCGCTGGTAGTCGCCGCGCTTCCCGAGGAAGATCGAACCTTGCTCGTGCCGGTACCGCAGCCACCGACAAGAACCAGAGCCAATAGCGCGGCCATCAGGACCACACCGCGCCGGACGTTCCGCGAGGCCATTGTGCCTCTCCCCTTCCCCTGCCGGACGACCTCGCCACCATCAGGCGTCCGGGAACAGCGAATCTCCCAACCGCCATCGAGGTCCTACGACGGACACCGTATTACCCGTCGGCCCACTCGTAAAAATTCACCTAGTTTAAAGATCTTGCTGTAGGTGACGGGATCGGTGGAGTGCCTGTCAGGTGGGGACGACGGCGGCCGGTGGCATCCAGGGAGTGCCGCGGAACGCGAGCCGGAGAGCGTGCAGCGCGGACACACCGTGCTTGCGGGCGGTGGAGACGTAACTCGCGATCTGGAGGCGGCAGGCGGTCGCGGCCTGGGAGGTGAGCCATCCGCTGATCTTCTGCTGGGTCTTGAACGGCCGAAGATCACGCTTCGACTGGTTGTTCGTCGGCCACACGTCAAGATCGACGACGAAGCGGAGCACGTCGTCCTGCCGGTCGCGCAGGCACTCGAGCAGGCAGCGTCCGACCGGCTGTTTCCTGCCCCGTTCGGCCGGGGGATCGCGACCTGCCCATCGCGGATCTTCACGACGATCGCGTCGATGAACACGACCGCGTAGACGGCGTCCAAAGGTCGGGCGTCCCAGGCCTCTATACCCTCGGTCGCCTTGTCGGTGATGTTCGAGATCGTCTACCGGGAGAGGTCGGTGCCGTAGATCTCGGCGAGATGCGCCTAGACCTCGCCGGCCGTCAGTCCCTTCGCGACCAGGGAGACCACGAGGTCGGCGACCCCGTCCAAGCGCCGTTGCCGCTTCGCAACGATCCTCGGGGCGACGCTGGCGTCCCGGTCGCGCGGCACGTCGACCTGGAGCAGTCCGATCTCGGTGACCACGGTCTTCGTCCGGGTGCCGTTACGGGAATCCCCACCGTCACGCCCGGCCGGGTCGTGGGCCTCGTAGCCAAGATGCGCCGTCCTCTCGGCCTCGAGCGCGGTCTCGAGGACCATCTTCGTCAGTTTCCCGAACATCCCGCCCGGCCCGCTCAGCGACACGCCGTCGGCCTTCGCCTGCACGACCAGGCGCCGCGCGAGTTCCTCGTCGAGCACCGCAGCAGCGCCCTGAGCGCCGGCGGCTGCCGGTTCGCCCGCGATCGTCTCCGCAATTCTGTACATGACAATGCTCCCCCTCGCCGACAGCGAACTCATGCAGGCCATCCAGGAAGGGCTCGCCCACCTCCATACCGGTGACGTCCTCAACGGGGAGGAACTGACCGACTACCTTCGACGCTTCGGCCGCAGCCAGTGACGGAAAACCGTTACCAGCTGCGGATCGCCCGAGCCGCCGTACACGCCCTCGCCGAGGTACTACCCGAAAAGGTCGCCGCCGCTGCCCACGAGTTCGTCACCGGACCTCTGCTCGGCCCCCCGCCGGGTTGGCAACCCCCTCGACCGCCGCTCACGCCACTGTGGTCGGCGCGGCGGGGACCGTACCGGGTCATCTACCTTGTTGATGACGCCAACCGCGTCGTCGAAGTCACCGCGATCCGCCACCGCAGGGACGCTTACCACATCTGATTTCGAATCACAGGCAATCGTATGTGTCACCCGCAGGATTCTTCGCAACAGGGCCATCCTACGCGGCGAGGCACCCCTGGTGGGATTGTTCATACGAGGGTACTGCGGGAAGGTTGACCGTATGCGTGTGATACTGAACCTGATCTGGCTCGTGTTGTGTGGGTTCTGGATGGCACTGGGCTACATCCTCGCCGCACTGATCTGCTTCATTCTGATTTTCACCATTCCGTTCGGGGTTGCCTCGCTGCGCATCGCCAACTTCACACTGTGGCCGTTCGGCCGCCGAGTGGTCGATCGCCGCGATGCGGGAGTGCCGTCACTGATCGGAAACGTGCTGTGGATCGTGTTCGCAGGCTGGTGGCTGATGCTCGGCCACCTGGCGACCGGCCTGCTGCTGTGCCTCACGATCATTGGTATCCCGCTGGGGATCGCGAACTTCAAGCTGATCCCGGTCTCGCTACTGCCGCTGGGGCGAAAGATCGTTAATGTTGACGACCCCTACGGCGCCGACCGTTTCGTCTTTCGCTGAGGGACAGGCTGAGGGACAGGTCGCCGCGCTGCCAGCGGTGCTGGGCATGCCGCTGATATCGGGTGTCGCATGAGCCGGATATGGTTCTCCCCACGGTGACCCAATGATCGCTGTCGGATGCTCGGATGCTCGGTCGGGCATCGGGGTGCGGTGCGCTAGCCGGACCTTCCTAGCTAATTCGATCTTGTATGTCTGTTGGGCTGCTCGGCACCCCCTACCGCCCGCCTGACCTGCGGCGATGGAGTCAACCCCATCGGTATGTTGGCCCTCGTTGTGTATGACCTAAAGGTGGAAAGGTGGCCAGTCTCTACCCCAAGAAGATCAACGGGAAGGCGTACTACTCCCTGCGGGAGATGGCCCGCGTCGACGGCAAGCCGAAAATGGTCAGCGAGCGTTACCTGGGCTCGGCCGAGGACATCGCCGCGGCCGTGGCCGCCCGGGAGGCAGCTTCCCTGCCGGAGCGTACCCGCCACCTCGCTTTCGGCGACGTGGCCGCGGTGTGGGGTGTGCTGGCCCGCCTCGGCGTCGCCGACGTCGTCGACGAGGTCACTCGGGCGCGGCGGGCGGACGCCGGGGCCAGCGTGGGTACTTACCTGGCGCTGGCCGCGCTCAACCGGGTCGTCGCGCCGTGCTCGAAGTCCGCCTTCGCCGACTGGTGGGCCACCACCGCCGCCGACCGGTTCACGAAGATCGAAAATCGGGTGCTCGACCACCGACGCTTCTGGAACGCCATGCAGGCGGTCGCCCGGGCCGAGCTGGCGGAGATCGAACGCAGGCTCGCCCTGCGGGCGGCCGAGATTTTCGAGCTCGACGTCTCCGCGGTGGCCCTGGACATGACCAACTTCGCGACCTACATCGACAGCACCAACGCGGAAGCCCCGCTGGCCCAGCGGGAAAGGCGAAGCAGAAGCGCTACGACCTGCGCATCGTGGGCCTGGGCCTGGTGGTCACCCGCGACGGCGGGATCCCGCTGGTCTCCCACACCTACCCCGGCAACAAGCCCGACGTCACCCAGTTCACCACGCTACTCGACGAACTCGTGGCCCGGCACGCCGCCCTCGCCGCCGCCTGCGGCACTCCCACCGCCGAGGTGACGGTGGTCTTCGACGCGGGCCAGAACTCCACCGACAACGTCGCCCACCTAGCCGGCCTGGCGGCCTCCGGCCTGCACTTCGTCGGCTCGGTCCCGCCGTCGGACTGCGCGGACCTGCTCGCCCTGCCCACCAAGAAACGCAACGTCGTCGACGCGGCCCGTTTCGGTGGGCTGACCGCCCTCGACACCCGCCGGAAGGTTTACAGCCCCGAGGCCGGCGGGCCACGGAGACCCGCCGCCGACGCCGATGGCGCCGGCGTCCTCCGGGTCAGCCGTGGGCGTTCGACGGTGTCAGACTGCCCGTTTGCCGACTGTTCCACGGTCGGCCCTGGGCCCTCGAAAGTGTCAGGCTGCTCCGATGCCGGCCGGCTCTGGCGTCGTGGTGTCGAATGCGGCCTTGGTGTCGCTGCGCAGCTGCGCGACAAGGGCTCGTGCAGTGCCCGCGCCGACGTGCAGGCGTTTGCGGAGGTTCTCGGCGGAGATCGGGCGGTGATGAAGCTGCCAATGGAGAACGTCCTCGGCGCGTGCGCGGTGGAGCAGGTCCTGCTCCCGTGCGCGCGGTCCGTCTCGGCGAGATGCCGCCTCGTCTGATGGCGCTTCGGCCGGCCGAACCTGCGGCGCCGGTGGCCTGTCAGCTGCGATCGATTCAGAGGCGTCGTCCGCAGACTGAGCGGCCAGCGTAAATGTGCTGGCCGTGGAGGTCTGCATGGCCTGGAGCAAGCTCGGCCCGACCTCGG
>NZ_CAKJTM010000008.1:76423-98795 GCF_917627345.1 Protofrankia sp. CiP3
AATCCGATGAGCAGTAGTGGTCCGACGGCGTCGAACGCCGCCTTGCCGTACTGGCCGGCGATCAGGGGTTCCGCAATGTTCAAGGCCAGTGTTACCATACTCGCGAAGATGAGTAGTCTCCGCGTCGAGCGCAGCACCTCTACCGGCCCGCCGTTCACAGCGAGTTTCCGACTGCTGAGCAATAGGCCGACGACCGATAGGTCAACTGCGGGCGCTACCAGTGGAGCCACCCACATCGGAACACCGAGACGGAGTCCGAGCGCGAGGACGTTTCCGAACCCGAAGAGGAACGTCAACGCGACCACCACGCCGACGATCACGGTCACGAGGCGGGCCGAAGTGTCCGGAACCGCCAGGCGTACGGAACGCCTGTTCGATTCGGTAGATGATGTAGCTGTCGGCCCGGTCACTGGACATCGTCCCTGGTCAGGGCCCGGGTAGCGACCGGCCGGACAGTGATTTCAGGGCCAGCAACCAAGATCAATCTGTTCGGACGCTGGTACACATGGTCCACCACGCTCCGTAGCTAGCGTTTGACCTGGGCAGATAGATTCGACCTAACAACCGGCGCGATCGTCGGCGCTCCCAGGTGCAGGTCAGCAGACGCGGAGGCCCGGTTCGTACAATGCCGGGGCACTCCGGCGGACCGGCTCCAACCGTGACTTTCCGTGCTTAACGTCCTCGTCGTGCAGGAGTCTTGTCCGCAGGTCGCCGACGGGGGGACGAGGTCTCACGCTTTCGGGCGGCAGTCGGCCGGGCTCGTGAGAGATCCTCGCCCGTAGACCCGGCGGGGCCGGCGCCGGGGCAGCCGCGGTGACCGAGTGTCAGATCCGTCCTGGAAGGAGGAGGGTGGACAGGCCGCCCGGGACGCCGAGCCGGCGTAGCGCGCCGTCGAGCCAGGTCGGTTCCCCGGCGTGCAGACGCGTGGCGAGGCCGAACTGCGCGGGGGCCAGCAGCCTGCGGTGCACGATCACCGAGTCGCGCACGAGACCGCCGGGCAAGTTCCGCCGCATCCCACCCCGGGCAGTCGCCGTGCCTGCTCGTCCGCCACCGACGGAACGATGCTCCTGATCAAGTTCATCGGGCAGCGCTGTAGTCAGTCAATTCTCATAGCGCCGCATGACGCGACTGTCAGTGCTGCCGCTGGCCGGGGACATGGACTTGATACGCCTGTCGCTATTCGCGATCTTGTTTGTCGGATGGGCTGGTGGGGCAGCCGAGTTGTTCCCAGTGCGCAATCAGCGTCACCAGCGCGAAGACGGCGCTTTGGTGCTCGTCCGCGGTCATTGGCACGGTCTCGACACCATCGACGATCGGACGGAGAGCGGGCTGACGTGGGATCTTCGCGGGCCGGTCAGCCTGGGTGCCGCGGACCGAGCTAGTCTCCTTCGCGGCGCGGCCGTGGTCGACACCCTGACGCTCTTCCGTCACTTGATATCCCCCCACCCATGAACGACCTCGGCTCGCTCTCCGATCGCGGCGGGGAGCCGTCTCGTGGCCAGGGTGGCACTCCGACTGTGGGTGGTTGGGTGACCACGGTGTGATCTGTCGAGTTCGTGCCGATCACACCGCGGCTGATGCCGAGCGTCGATGACCAGCCAAAGCCAGGCTGTGCCAGCCTCGTCCGGGCCGTCGCGTGACCGGCGAGTCGTTCTTCGACCGCCCCGGCAGCCGGGAAACAGTCCGTCGCCGGTTTCGCGAACTCGGCGCGACGACTGGTCGAACTGGATCTGCGACGACCGCGCAAACGATCGCGACGACCTGAACGGACCGTGTGGATGCCCGAAAATCCGGCCGTAGGCTGTGACCTGGCGTTTCGGAGTCTCCGGCGCGACCGCCATATGATCGCTTGACCGTGGATGCGGGCGTGCTGGGCGGCTTCTCGGACGATTGGGTGATGGCGGTACGACTTGTCTACCTGGTGTTCGTCCGGCTAACAGGCTGGCTCGGGCTGTTGGCTCGGAGTTCGGCGTCGAAGGACGCGGAGATCCTGCTGTTGCGTCACGAGCTGGCGGTGCTACGTCGTCAGGTGGCCCGGCCGCGGTTGACCTGGGCTGACCGGGCGATCTTCGCCAGGCTGGCGCGGCTACTTCCGTGCGCGTCGTGGCCGGTGCTGCCGGTACGGCCCGACACCCTCTTGCGTTGGCACCGTCGGTTGATCCGCCGTCACTGGGCCCGGCCACGTGGGCGACCCGGCCGGCCGCCGACCGTAGCCGCGATCCGCACCCTGGTGCTGCGGTTCGCGCGTGACAACCCTCGCTGGGGTTACCGGCGTGTCCAAGGGGAACTGGTCGGTCTCGGCTACCGGGTCGGTGCCTCCACCGTCTGGAAGATCCTGAACGCTGCGGGGATCGATCCGGCGCCGCGGCGGACAGGACCGACCTGGCGGCAGCTCCTCCACGCGCAGGCCCGTGGCATCTTGGCCTGCGACTTCTTCACCGTGGACACCATCTTCCTGACCCGGCTGTATGTCCTGTTCTTCGTCGAGCTCGACCGCCGCCGGGTCCATCTCGCGGGCGTGACTCGCCATCCGACCGGCGCCTGGGTTACCCAGCAAGCGCGGAATCTCCTTATGACGCTGAACGAGGAGGGGGCCTCATCTTTCCGTTGGCTGATCCGCGACCGGGACAGCAAGTTCACCGCAGCAGTCGACGCCGTATTCACGGCCGACGACCTCACGATCGTCCGCACCCCGGTACAAGCTCCAGTCGCGAACGCCTACGCCGAACGATGGATCGGCACCGTACGCCGCGAATGCCTCGACCACCTGCTCATCCTCGGCCAGCGGCATCTCACCGCTGTCGTGACCGACTACGTCGATCACGACAATATCCACCGTCCGCACCGAGCCCTCCAACAACGGCCGCCGCTGGCGGCTGGAGCACCGCACAAGCCCACCGTGACCGTGATCCGACGTGACCGGCTCGGAGGCTTGATCCACGAATACCAGGCAGCCTGACCGGACACGATTTTGGGCACCCACAGTGTCAGGCTGAGGTACTTGGGTACCATGGCTGCAGGAGGTGAGCGCCATGACAACCGTCGGACCCCGTCGCCAGGCCCCCCTGAAGGTCGACCCGGCCACGGACGAGCTGATCTCCCAGGCCGCGCACTTCCTCGGCATGTCGAAGAAGGACTTCGTCGCCGAGGCGGTCAAGACCTACCTCGACCAGCGCCGGGAAGAGATCCGCCGAGGCATGGTCGCCTCCATGAAGGTCCTCGACGGCTCCCTGTCCGCGAGCGTGGCCGCGCTGACCGGGCTGTCGGCGGATCGGATCGAACAGCTCGGCGGCGTAGGCGACTGGGAAGCGTGACCTATGGCGGTCCGCCCGACCCTGCGCTGCCTGCGTGAGGACCTGCACCTGCCGCTCCCGCCGGCCAGCACTTCCCTTGACCAGGTCGACCACCCGCTGCTGGCCAAAGCCGGCGAGCAGTTCGCCGACCCGGACACCCCGCACGAGCGGATCCGCAGCATCGACGACGTGGTCCTGTTCAAAGTCAAGATAGGCCGATGGCGTGGTGCGACCTACGTCGACCAGGCTGCGGACGAGGCTCGCGACTGGCTCGTCGCCGCCGGCCGACGCGAGGACGGTGCCGTCGACGACTTCTACGCAGCCCTGCACACCCAGGCCCGCGCCGCCCGGCAGCGCTACAACGCCGAGCAGGACAAGCCGCTGACCACCGACGCCTACAGCCGGCATCTGCTCCCGGGGCAGGACGACCAGGACCGCTACCTCCTGGAAGCTGGGACCAGGCTCGCGAAACGTCTCGACACCGCCGTCCGCGACCTCGTTCGTGGTTCGCTGCGCGACGGCCACGAGCACGCGGTCGACCTCCCTGGCTTCCGCCTCGGCCTACTCGTCCGTGCCGACCACGGCCACGAGACCTACGTCGCGGTCCGGATCACCGGCTCGGTCCCGACCGGGCTGACGGCCGTGATCCTCTCCCGCGTCCCGGGATGCGCAGCCGACGGCTGGTTCCCCGAGTACGCCCTCCCCGAACGCCACCTCCTGCCCGCCGAACAGGCCTGGTCCAACCTCATGGACCCTAAAGCCGCCGCCCAGCTCTTCGACGGCCAGGACTGACAAGAACGACGCCTTCGCCATCCCGCGGCAGCCGGCCGGATCAGGCCCCTACTCGATGTTCAAGCACGTCGCGAGGCTGGTCGGCGCGTTGCCAGTGCGCAGGGAAGACGTCCTCTGTCGCGCCTTGCCAAGGGCGCCTGTCAATCGGTCACGCACGGCGCTTTCGCTGGTACCGACCCAGCGCCCGACCGCTTCCAGGGTCGGCGGCTCGACCGAAGACTGGGGCGGCCAGTGGAAAGGCGCGCAAATGTGAGGCGAAGTGCCTCCTCCTGCGGCACCGCGAGCGGGATCGACTCGGGAGCATGGGCGGTCTCGGCTGCGCCGATCTCCAGTGTCTCCGGTCCAGCCGCCGGGGCCGGTTCCGGCCTCGCGCCCGTTCAGCTACCTCGGCTGGGAACGCTATCCCGACCACGATCCCCGCGATCGCGATCATCAGACGGACCGGAGCGTCCAGACCCGCCCGATGCGCAGAACGTACGTTCGATTCGGTGGAGGTGTCGTCGGCCGAGTGCTCATTGGGCATCATCCCTGGTCAGCAGCCGCGCGGCGACCGGACGGATGGTGATTTCGGGACCCTGAACCAGGATCGTTTGGTTCTTGTTGTGATGCGTTAGGTCCACCGAAACCGCCTGCGGCACAGGCACTTCTTATCACGTGGCCGGGCGTCCAAGGCACTGAACCCCACGCTTACCCCACGGTTTCGATCCTTGTCGTCATCGGTCGATGTTTCTCGATGGCGCGTGTCAGCGGACCCTGACGGAGTCACCGGCACCCGCTATGTGACCTCCGGCGCCCTGTTGGAGATCGGGCTTCCACCGCCCGACGCGGACAGCAGGTGGCGCTCTGCCAGTGCCCGGATTGTCCCGTCCCGGATGCGTGCTATCGGTGTGGCCGAGAACGCGGCCAGGGGCCGCCTGGGCGCGGTGAGCCGGACAGACGACTTTCGCAACACGCCCTGACGACGGATGCGACCCGTATCGCTACGGTGTCGCTATGGGGACGGTGCGGACAGAACGGATGAAAGCCAGTCGCGTCCTATGGCTGGCGTTCTGCGTGCTGTTCACGGCGGCCGCGATCCTGGGTGCGTGGGGCCTGGCGCAGCTGAGCCGAGCCGCCGACCAGTGTCCACCGCCGAGTGAACAGCCGTGCGGATACACCACCACAGATATCATCTACTTCGACGCGCAGCTGTTCCTTCTGGGTGCCGAGCCCCTGCAGAGCGGTGGGCCTTTCCCGCTGCCGTTGGAGGTCGCCCGTTTCCTGGCGCCACTCGCGACCGCGTACGGCGTGGCCGTGTCGGTATGGAACCTGTTCACCGACCGGCGCCGCCGGTGGACGGCCCGTCGAGCGCACGAGCACGCGGTCGTCATCGGCGATGATCCGTTCGCGATGACGCTCATCCGCCACCTTCGGGCCGAAGGCGTCCAGGTGGTCGTCATCAGCGCCGACGCTGATCCCGACGGCGCCGAAGGGCTCGCCGCGACCGCGTCACTCGTCGTCATGGGCGACCCCTGGGACCAGGCGGTGCTGCGTGCCGCCGGTGTGCCCCGAGCCGACACCGTGTACGCCTGCCTGCCCGACAGCGCCGCCAACGCCGCCGCGGTGGCAGCCGTTGCCGTGCTCGCCGAGCAGCAAACCGAGCGTGACGAACCCCTCGCCTGCTACGCACGACTGGCCGACGGCGAGCTGGCGCTCGCGCTGAAGGCACGCCGGCTTGGGCTGTTATCAGCATCGAAGTTCCGGCTGGATTTCTTCACGCCGGAAGAGATCGCCGCGCGCACGCTCGCCGCTCACATCCTGGAGCCCCATCTCGGTTCCGACGATCCGGTGCCGTCGGTCGCGGTCGTCGGCCTGGGCCCGTTCGGGCGCGCGCTCATCGTGGAGCTGGCCAGGCTGTGGCGGGTCCGTGTCGGCGCTCCGCCGCTGCCGCTCGTCCTCATCGACACGGATGCCTCCACCCAGCTCACTGAACTGCGGCATCGCTACCGGTCCGTCGACACGCACTGTGCGCCCCGGACGAAGAACGAGCCGGCGCAGCGCGTGGATCTCACGACGATTCCGTGGGAAATCCGCATACCAGACATTCGCCACCTGGTTCTCTGCGACCAGGATGAGGATGTTGCGCTGCGGGGTGGTCTGAACGCGATTCGTGGTACCGCGAGCGCCGGCCAGACCGTGACGGTCTGTATGCAACAACGGACAGCCCTCGGTGACCTGTTCAATCGCCAGCCCGATCCCGGGCCGGGTGATGTACGGATATTCGCAATCATGAACGAAGCGGCGAAACCGGCCGAGCTGCACAACGACACGCTGACGGTCCTGGCACGTGCCATCCACGGCCAGTACCTGATCGACGAACAGGCAACCGGCACCGCCCTCGGCGACAGGGAGTCGATGCAGCCCTGGGAGGCCTTGCCCGCGGACCTGCAGACGGCAAACCGCAGACAGGCCGAGGGAATCGGCGCCAAACTGAACGAGATCAACGCGGTCGTCGTTCCGATGACTCATCCGACGACCGGGTTCACCTTCAGCGCAGCCGAGATGGACATGCTCGCCCAACTCGAGCATGAGCGCTGGTGCGATGAGCGACGCGGCCGGGGATGGACATTCGCTCCAGTTCGCGACGACCTCCGCAAACACCATAACCTGCTATGTGACTGGAGCGATCTGTCGCCCGATCAGCGTGCCAAGGCCACCGCGGCTGTCCGCCATCTGCCGGAGCTGCTGGCCGACCACGGCCTGCAGATTTTTCGCCTGCGTTGACGACCATGGCACCCGCGGCCACGGGCCGCGCGAAAAAGCCATGATCAAACGAGTTCCAGCCGGCCGCCGACCCCACCCGGACAAACCTTGACCGAAGATTGACCCGCGCGTCCGGCGGAGGGACCGTGGATGAATGGCAAACGTGGGTGAACCAGTGCGCATCGTGGAAGACGAACCGATCACCTGGCCGGAGGAAGAACCGCTCGCGGTTCCCGAACCGGCGGCCGAGCCCGAACCCGTGCCGGCAGGCACATGAGCGTCATCGGGTGGCGCCAGTGGGCGGTGGACGCCCACGGGCAGCTCCGGCCGGCCTGGACTCCATGGTCGCCGTTTCCGCCTGAGCTGCTGCTGTGGCGCCCTGACGGCCTCACCCAAGCCCTGTGCCTACTGGCGCAACGTGACAACCTCAGCACTCGGAGGTTCCGGATCCCCGTGGCTCCACATCCGCGGGTACCCAGCGAGACCTGTTCCTGCGGACTGTACGCGTGGTTGTCACCACGGGAGCTTGCCGACGCCGCCGCCCCGACCTGGACCTCACGGCCCATCGTCGTAGGCGCGGCACGGCTCGGTGGACGGCTTGTCGTCACCGAACGCGGCTACCGCGCGCAGCTGGGATACCCGGCGGCCGTTTTCGACCCCGACGGCGTCGTGTCGCCCGCCTACGCGGTGGCGCGCTACCTCAACTGGGAGGCGCTCGTCGCCGAATGGCAGTCGGCCGGATGACGCCTGAGCGAGCCGCCGACGCGTACGGCTCCTCACGTCCGCTGGTAGGTACGCACAGCGCGGATTTCGACCTAACCAGTGAAGGTGGCACCACGCACAGCGACAAACGCCCGGTCGGTCACTGGCCCCCAGATCCCGTCGACACCGACTCCGAGCGCGGCCTGGACCGCCCGCACAACCGCGATGTAGGCGGTCTGTGAACGAGGCCCCCAGATCCCGTCCACGGTCGTAGCGACCGCGGCCTGTTCCGCACGGGTATGGCGGTTTGCCCGGACGGCCTGGAGGGCGGTGTCGGTCACCGGCCCCCAGATCCCGTCCACCGCCACATGCACGGCCCGCTGCAGAGCCTGCACCTTTGCCCGCGATCGTCCGCTCGCGTCGGCACCACCGCCGCCGACGCCCGTGCTGACAGTGCCCGTGCCGGCGGTACCGCCCGTGCTAGCGGTGCCTGTGCCGGCGAGGAGCCGCGGTTCCCGCACAATCTCCGCCGCCCTGGCGATAATCTGCGCCGCCGCGGCCGCGCGCAGTGTGCCTGGGCAACCGAGATGATTGCCCCACGCCGCTCCCCCGTCCGAATGCATGATCAATCCAGAGTCGCCCGGGGTGTGTGTGACGGCCAGCGCCCAGCCGAAGGTCCGCACTCCGTCCGCGTATGCCTGTGCGATGTTCTCGATCTGCTGGTCGGTCAGGGCCTCGGTGTCGAAGCCCTCGGTCTCGATCGAGTCGTAGTCGGCGTTACCGGCAGCCTGCGCCCAGGCCCGGACATCCGAGGGCACGTACTGCTCCCGCTGGCCCGTCCTGCCTACCCACAGCGTCGACGACACCCTGGATACGGGGTTGTCGAACCAGCCCGACAGACCTCCATAGCCCTGCTGGACATGCAGGACGAGACCAATCGGACTGATCGCGTCGCCGTCGGTGTTACGAACTGGCCGGAAGGTGAATCCGGGAACGAGGTGCGCCACCAGGGCATCTTCCATGTTCCGCCGGACGGGTTTCCAGCTGGCTATCAGCAATGGATGCCAGCCCGACCAACAACATCGTCAACGTACGGCATCACTGCTTTGAGAGCGACCGGCAACAGGAGACGCGGCGTCGCGGGCTCGCGACGCTGGTCACTATTGCCCGGCCGTGCCAGCCGCCGCCTCCCGGTCGAGTGCCGCGATGGCCTCGCTGACCGCGAGGATGCGCCGGGCGTTGTTCACATGCAGATTTTCGATCATTCGACCGTTCACGGTGGCGACACCGTGGCCCGAGGCCAACGCCTCCTCCCAGGCCGCGAGGATGTCCTTGGACTCCTCGACCTGAGCCTGCGCAGGCGCGAACGCCCGGTTGCAGGGCTCGACCTGCCCCGGGTGGATCAAGGTCTTGCCGTCGAAACCCAGCTGCCGCCCCTGTAGGCACTCCGCTTCGAACCCGTCGAGGTCACGGATGTCGTTGAAGACCCCGTCCAGGATGGTGACCCCGACGGCGCGAGCCGCAAGCAGACACAGCCCAAGCCCGGGCAGCAGCGGTGCCCGGCCGGGAACGTGCTCGGCGTGCAGCTCGTTGGCAAGATCGTTAGTGCCCATCACCAGGACAGCAAGTCGTTGCGAGGCTCGGGCGATCTCCTCGGCATGCAGCATCGCGACCGGGGTCTCAACCATCGCCCAGATCCTGGTGCGGTCGGGCGCGCCCGCGGCCTCGAGGCTCTTCTCGACGGCGTGCACGTCCTGGGCGGAGGAGATCTTCGGGACGACCACACCGTCCGGGCCGGCGGCCGCCACGGCCCGCAGGTCATCGGTATGCCAGCGGGTGTCCAGCCCGTTCACCCGGATAGTCACCTCGCGCCCGCCGTAGGCCTGGTCAGCGACCTTCGCGCAGGCCCGCTCCCGGGCGGCCTCCTTGGCGTCCGGCGCGACGGCGTCCTCAAGGTCGAGAATCAGCGCGTCCGCGGGGATGCCGCGGGCCTTCTCCAACGCCCGCTCGTTCGCGGCGGGCATGTACAGGACGGAGCGACGCGGCCGATACGCGAGCGCCGCGGCGCCGGCCGGGGTGCCGCTCATCGGACGGCCTGCCCGGCCAGATCGGTGAAGCCGTAGGCCTCGGCCAGGTGCGGGTCGCGCGCGGCCAGGGTCCGCGCGAGGTTCAGGACGACCTTGCACTGTTTGACCGAGGCGTCATCCTGCATCTTGCCGTCCACCATGACTGCTCCGGTTCCGTCACCCATTGTATCGATCACATGTCGAGCCCAGGCGACCTCGGCGGGCTCCGGGCTGAAGACCCGCTTCGCGATGTCGATCTGCACCGGATGCAGGCTCCAGGCGCCGACACAGCCGAGCAGGAACGCGTTGCGGAACTGGTCCTCGCAGGCCACGACGTCCTTGATGTCACCGAATGGCCCGTAGTACGGCAGAATCCCGTTGGCGGCACAGGCGTCCACCATCCGGGCGAGGGTGTAGTGCCACAGGTCCTGCTGATAGGTGGCGCGCGGCGCGTCCGGGTCGGTCGCGGACGGATCCTGACGGACGAGATACCCCGGATGCCCGCCGCCCACCCTGGTGGTCTTCATCCGCCGGTCCGCGGCGAGGTCGGCGGGCCCGAGCGACAGGCCCTGCATACGTGGGCTCGCCCCGGCGATCTCCTCGACGTTCGCGACACCGCGGGCGGTCTCCAGGATGGCGTGGACAAGCAGCGGCCGGGTGAGCTCCGCCTTCGCCTCAAGCTGGGCAAGCAGGCGATCGACGTAGTGGATGTCCTCCGGCCCCTCGACCTTGGGCACCATGATGACGTCCAGTTTGTGGCCGATCGCCGGGACGAGGGTCAGCAGGTCGTCGAGGCCCCAGGGCGAGTCCAGGCTGTTCACCCGCGTCCACAGCTGAGTGTCGCCGAAGTCCGTGGCCGCGGCGAGCTTCGCCAGTCCCTCCCTGGCCGCGATCTTCGCGTCGGCCCGGACACCGTCCTCAAGATTGCCGAGCACCACGTCCAGGCGGGGCAGGATATCCGGGACCTTCGAGGCCATCTTCGCGTTGCTCGGGTCGAAGAAGTGGATCACGCGGGAAAGCCGCGGTGGGAGCTCCCGCAGCGGCGTCGGCGCGCCCACCGCAAGCGGAGCGAAGAAGTCCTTCGGGTTGCGCATGGGAGAACTCCTGTCGGCGCGTCCGTCCTGTACGGGTTGTGAACCGCGCCCCGGACGGAAGATCCTCGTGCTGGTCGCGCGCCAGCCGCGGGGCAAGTATCCAGCCCGGGACGCCCACGGGCATCTGATCGGCGGGAAAAGGAGATGAGCGCCAACCGCGGGCGGCCCACCGCCGGCCTGTGCCCTGCCCCTCGCCCGGTCGCTCAGCTCGGCACCTTCACCGGGATGTTCCGGCCGTCCGCCCGGCGGACCTGCCAGAACAGCTACGACGCTGTCCTGGGCGCGCCCGTCGACGCGCCGTCAATACGCGATCAGATCGATGATACAGCCGATTCCGGAAGCCGCCGCCAGTTTGGCGTCACAGGTGATGATCGCGCTGTCGAGCCTTTCGGCGAGCGCGACGTAAGCGGCATCGTAGGGGGTGACGTTCTCGCGGAGCTGCCACATCCGTTCGAGCAGCGGAGCGATCGGCATGCGGCGGATGGGAAAACCCGCCAAGTGGCGTAACGCCCGGGGGACCACCGCCTGCAGGCTCGGATTACCGCGAGCCAGGCCACGCAGTGCGGACGTCACCTCCACGTCCAGGTGCGCTGGCGCGAAAAGCGCATGACCGGCGGAAAAACGCGCGACGATACGCGGACGCCGGGGATCTGAAACCGCATAGAAGGCGACCAGAGCCGACGCGTCGATCACTACCAGGCTCACGAGCCGTCCCGGGCCTCGCGCACCGCGGCCACGGCGTCCTCAAGGGTGACGCCTGTTCCCTGGGGGGGTTCGTACGACGCGACGTAGTCGGCCAGCCTGACCACGCTGGCCACCTCGGTGAGCCGTTCCAGCACGAAGGCGTTCAGCGACTGGTGGCTTGCCGCCGCTGCGTCGGCGAGAGCCGTGTAGATCTCGTCGGGTACGTCACGCAGGTTCATCCGCCTCATGGTGCCATTATGGCACCACTCGTGCCGAGCCGTCGTCGCCATCGCGCGATCGCCACGGCTACGTGGCTCCATCCCCCGGCCGAGACCGCTGAGGGCGCTGAGACCCGCAGCGGGACGTAGACATCCCGCATGGACAGTTCCTTGCCACGGGCGAACGCCGGCCGGAAGGTGGCCTGGTCCGCGAGGACCTTCAACCGGTACGTGCGCAGGGGTCGGCGGTGCAGCAGGCGGCTGCCCGAGAAACGCCGCTGGAGACGCCGGCCGAGCGCCTCCACCATCTTCGTGATCCACTCCCTGGCGACAGCGAGCAGGATTCCGCCCAGGAAGGCCGCGACCACAGCTAACCACTCACCCGGCATTCAGCGCCCCCCGCACCTTGAGCCCCACGACCATGAACCATGAACCGCGCGCAAAGATCATTAATCGTGAGAGTAACTGTATCATTCCCGTCAGCCAATAGATGTCAGCCATCGCGTGGAACGTACGGCTCGGAGGAAGGGCAGCCCAGCTGGGGCCGGCCGAGGCCAGCACCAGAGCACCCCTGCTCTGTTGTTGACAATTGAGAGCATGTTGTGCTTAATAAGCGGGCCTCCGCGCCTAGCATCATCCGGGCCAACCATCATCCGGGCTGACGCCCTGGCAAAAGGGGGTACGAAAATGGACTGGCGCCGCCGAGCCTTCTGTCGGGGCACGGATCCCGAGATCTTCTTTCCGACCGGAACGACCGGACTGGCCGCAAGCCAGATCGATACCGCGAAAGCCGTATGCCGGCGATGCGCGGTCACCAGCGAGTGCCTGGCGTGGGCTCTTGAAGCCCGTCAGGACAGCGGCGTCTGGGGCGGGCTCAGCGCGGATGAACGGCGCGAGCTCCGGCGCGACACGGTCCACATGCCGGTATAACCGCGGCCCATCCGGCGCACCCGCGATATCGGCCCGCCCGCTCGAAAATTCACGATCTTTCGAGGCCGGTATGGCGGGAAACCATTAAATGATCTTAGGGCGACAGGCGACAAGGGACGCGGCATCGCGGGGCTGGGCACACGCGCCTCGCGTTGTTGTCGTCGGTCGTCACCCAACATCTCCGGTGGCTCCCCGCGTCGTCCCGCGATACACACACCCCAGTCCCGCTCTTTGATCCACGCCCCTCTTACGGGCGCTCTATGCAGACCCCGAGAAATCACATAGATCCGCACCGGCTTCGGTCCACAACAATCCCGGCCGGTCGAGGGTCAGCGGGGCGGGAGCGGGCGGAAATTCGGCGGTCGGCGCTCCACGAAGGCGGCAACCCCCTCGCGGAAGTCGATGCGCCGATCGGTATCCCGGACCAACGCCTCGGCGTCAAGCTGGGCGTCCGCAAGCGTCCGTCCCCAGTCCGCCGCCAGCTGCGCCTTGACCGCGGCCATCGCCACCGGGGCGCAGTTGGCGACCAGATCGGCGGCATACGCCCGCGCGGCCGCCACGAGCTCCTCCGGCGGGAACACCCGGTCGACCAAACCGAGTGCCAACGCTTCCTCAGCGACCACAACCCGGCTGGAGACAAGCAGGTCCGCCGCCCGCGCAGGTCCGATCATCCGGGTCAGCAGCCAGCTGGCGCCGAACTCGGCCGGCAGCCCCCGGCGGGTGAAGGAGGCGGCGATCCTGATGCCAGCCGCCGCGAACCGAAGGTCGCACGACAGAGCCTGGATCAGACCGATGCCGGCGCAGGCGCCGTTGACGACCGCGATGGTCGGCTTGCGCAACGAACGGGCATGGGTCATGGGACGGGTCCGCCACGCGGGCCTGTCCGCGGCCGGTCCCTGCGACACGTTGTCAAGATGGCCCATATCCATACCGGGGCAGAAGCTGTTGCCGGCCCCGGTGACGAGCACGACCCGGACAGCGGGGTCGTCGTCGCAGGCGTCGAGCAGGTCGAAAAAGGCCCGCTCCATCTCGAGCGTCCAGGCGTTCTTCCGCTCGGGCCGGTGCAGGGTCAGCGTGGCGATGCCACTGTCGACGTCACAGAGCACGAGCTCGGGCGCCGAGATGATTGTCACGAATGTCAGCCTATCCACGTTTCAGTCGGCAACAACAGTTTTCAGCCGGCGACGACAGGATCCGCCCGCCGCTACGCGGCGGCCGTCCGTTCCAGCCGGCAGTGCTCGTTGTGGGCCAAGGTCGCGTTCCAGTAGCCGGCGGCGTCCCGCCACAGTTCAATGACACCCGCGCAACACAGGCAGGAGTAATCCATCGCCGCCTCCACAAGCAGTTCCGGTGGCACCGTGTCGCTATCGACCTGTACCTTCACCACACGCCTCCGTGCTAACTCGACAACTTGAGGTGACTCGACGGGCCTCGGCTGCCCGGCAATCGCGCACTGCATTTCCGTATTTCCGCATTTCCGTATTTCCGTGCCTGTCAATGACTGCCGGTGGTCCCACCTTTTCCGGCCCGGCCAGCGGCTGCTGGCTCCTTGGGCAGCCCGAGGACGGTTTCACCGAGAATGTTGCGCTGGACCTGGGAGGAGCCCGCGTAGATGGTGCCCGCCACCGCGTTGTACAGGGTGCCGAGCCAGGACGCGGTGGAATTCGGGGAGCCCGGGTCGTCGGTGCGGTAAGCCCGCGGCGGTCGACGCCCCTGGGCAACCATGGCCGCCGCGCCGAACACGTCGAGACTCAGGTCAGTGACCTTCTTGTGGTATTCGCTCCAGTACAGCTTGCTGATCGACGACTCGGGGCCGGGGGGCCTGCCTCGCAGGTACCCCGTGAGGACGCGGTAGCCGAGGAAACGCATGACCTCCACTCGGGCATAGCAGTCCGCGAGCCGCTGCCGCACGAGCGGATCGGTGTCGAGCCCTCGTTCACGGACCAGGTCGCGCAGCCGGTCGAGCTCGTTGCGGAACAGCACCGGGTTCGTCGCGGCTTCCTCACCACGCTCGTAGCCCAGCAGGGTCATCGCGACCTGCCAACCGGCGTTGACCTTCCCCACCACGTTGTCCGCGGCTGTGCGCGCCCCGGTGAAGAAG
Source organism: Protofrankia sp. CiP3 (assembly GCF_917627345.1). NCBI lineage: Bacteria > Bacillati > Actinomycetota > Actinomycetes > Frankiales > Frankiaceae > Protofrankia > Protofrankia sp. CiP3. The sequence goes on from NZ_CAKJTM010000008.1 coordinate 91,046, forward strand.
ACCTCGTTGAACTCGCTGTCGCCGTTCATCGCCGGGATCGGTCGCACCTCGATCCCCGGCTGCCGCAGGGGGACCAGCAGGAAGGAGATACCGCGATGCGGTGGCGCGTCCGGATCGGTGCGGGCCAGCACAAAGATCCAGTCTGCTTCGTGCGCCATCGACGTCCAGATTTTCTGGCCGTCGAGAACCCATTCGTCGCCGTCGAGGAAGGCTCGGGTACGCAGGGACGCAAGGTCCGAGCCCGCGCCCGGCTCCGAATAGCCCTGGCACCACTTCTCCTCGCCCGACAGGATCTTCGGGAGAAACCTGTGCTTCTGTTCTTCGGTGCCGGCCCGCAGCAACGTGTTGCCGACCATCTTGACGCTGAACGTGTCGTTACGGATACCCCACGGCGCGCCAGCCTGAGCGAGCTCCTCCATGAGGACCACCTGTTCGATCTTGGTCAGCCCGCCGCCGCCGTATTCCGCGGGCCAGGAGACGCCGAGCAGCCCCGCCCGGAACAGCCGATCCCGCCAGTCACGAGTGAAAGCCTCGGCCTCGTCGGCGGCAAGACTGCCGATCCCCCGCCAGCCCTCGGGGAGGTTCGTCGCCAGAAACGCGCGGACACGGTCCCGGAACTCCTCCGCCTCGGGCGGATACCCGAACTCCATCGCACCCCACTCCGTCGACGGGTCTGGGACCCGCCACCAGCCCCCGCAACATCGTCTATATGTTCTAACTAGATCGTGTGTACGCGCAAGCTCTCCGGGCTGGGCGGCCAAGAGGCTCCAGCAGCAAGGCGTGGATCAAGGAGCGGGGCTGAGCGCGTGCCCCAGCCCCACGACGCCGCGCCCCCCGTTGCCGGTCACTCACAACAGGCCCGAGGGCGACGGGAGCCGATGTCCGCGCGAGCAAAAGATCATCTTTATGTCATCAATCATTTTTCTCATAAAACTATTTTTGATCAACTCGTCGGAGACCAGGACATCCCGTCACGATCAGCTCGACATCATCATCATAACGTAGTATAAGTTCAAAAATATATAGGATGAGAGGTGTGATCGTGACGCACCCGGCTGCTGACAGTGGCGGAGTCACCCTGACGTCCGCGCTGCGACCCCTGCTCGAGCTGGCGAGCGTCCAGGCGGACGTCTTCCGAGGACGTAGCCGCGAGAACGAGTCCACCAGGACCTTCGGAGGGCTGTTCGCCGCACAGGCGCTGGCGGCCGCGGGCCGCACGGTCACCGACGACCGGCGGGCACACAGCCTGCACGTTGTCTTCCTGCGTCCGGGCACGGTCGGCTCGACCACCGAGTACAGCGTCGACAGGCTCCGCGACGGCCGCGGATTCAGCTCCCGCCGGGTGGTCGCCACCCAGGACAGCGGAGAGATCCTGCAGGCCTCGGTGTCATTCCATGTGGGCGAGGACGGCTACGAGCACACGCCGGGGCCACCGGCGGTTCCCGGCCCTGATGAGCTCCCGCCGGCAAAGTCGTGGTTCACCGCGGCCGGTGACGAACTCGACGGCTGGTACAACATCTACCTCGGCAGCCATCCGGTGGACTTCCGCTTCGTGGGCGAGCCTCCGCCGCTGGCGGCCCGCCGCGGCCAGCCATCCACCGGGCTGCGGGTCTGGATCCGTGCCAGCGATCCGCTCGGTGACGACCCGGTGGTGCACGCGAGCGCCATGACCTACGCCTCCGACCTGTTCCTGCTCGCGTCGGCGCTGCTCCCGCATGGCCAGGTGTTCGGCACCGGATCCGTCGTCGGCGCCAGCCTCGACCACAGCGTGTGGTTCCACCGCCCCTTCCGGGCCGATGAATGGCTGCTTTTTGACAAGGGCAGCCTCTGGGCGGGCTCCGGGCGGGGACTGACGAAGGGCTCCGTGTTCGACCGCTCCGGGCAGCTCGTGGCGTCCGTCGTCCAGGAGGGGCTCCTGCGCCTCACGCCCGCGACAGCACCACACCAGCACCGGTAGACGCGCCGGCCAGGTGCGGCGGCGCGGACCCGCCGTTGTCCGGATTGGCACACGTGCGTTAATTTACGGGATGCCGGTGGGAGGAGCCCGATGAGCACACCAAAGATCATTTCTGTTGACGACCACGTCCTTGAACCGGGTGACCTGTGGCAGCGCTATCTGCCCGAACGATTCCGGGATGACGGCCCCCGTCTGGTGCGGCTCAAGGGACGCTTCGGGAGCCACGCCCGCAGCAGGTGGCGGGAGGACGAGGACGGCCAGTGGGCGGACGTCTGGGTGTTCGGGGACGTCAAAATGGAGATCCTCCCGGGCTTCGCGGCAGCGGGAAAGGACCAGGACTACCTCGGCGAGCACTGGGAGGCCATGACCTACGAGGACATGCGGCCGGGCTGTTACGACCGGACGGCGCGGCTGGCCGACATGGATGCCAACCACACCGAGGCCGGCCTGAGCTTCCCGACGTTTCCGCGGTTCTGCGGGCAGACATTCCACGAGTGTGCCGACCGTGACCTGGGCCTGGCGTGCGTACAGGCCTACAACGACTGGATGATCGACGAGTGGTGCGCCGACGAGGCATACGGCCGGCTGATCCCGTTGACACTGATCCCGTTGTGGGACCCGGAGCTCGCGGCCGCGGAGATCCGTCGCTGCGCGGCCAAGGGGTCACACGCGGTCTGCTTCTCGGAGAACCCGGCCAAGCTGAAGCTGCCGAGCATCCACACCGGCCACTGGGATCCGCTGTTCGCCGCGTGTGAGGATACCGATACCGTCCTCAACCTGCACATCGGCTCGTCCTCCACGTTCCCGATGACCTCGGTCGACGCGCCGCGGGCCGTGTCGCTCGCCCTGACCTACCAAGGTGCCGCCCACGCGTTCGCGGACTGGCTCACCAGCGGCGTGCTGGAGCGTTTCCAGGAGCTGCGCGTAGCGCTCAGTGAAGGCCAGATCGGCTGGATGCCGTTCATCCTGGAACGGCTCGACAGCATCTGGGAACAGCGCCCGGTCTACGGCAACCTGAACGGCCGGCTGTCGCGCCCACCGAGCAGCTACGTCCGCGACCGGATCTACGGGTGCGTGTTCGACGACGCCATCGGTCTCACCCTGCGCCACCGTATCGGCATGAAACAGATCATGTTCGAGACCGACTACCCGCATGGCGACTCGACGTGGCCGAACTCGAAGGTGGTTTTTGAAAAGATCGTCGCGGCGGCGGATCTCAACGCGGACGAGGCGTACCTGCTGGCCCGCGGCAACGCCATCCGCTGCTACCGCCTCGGCCGGTACGGGATCACCGAGTAGGGGCAATCTCTCCATGGCCGTCTCCGGCGGCGCGCGACAGATCCCCGCGCCGCCCCTGGCGAGCCCACCCACAACCGCTGCCTAACCGCCTAACCGCACCACGCTTCACCAGGAGGAACCGTGCACGACATCGTCATCCGCGGGGGTCAGGTCGTCGACGGCACCGGAGCCCCCCGCCAGCGGGCGGACATCGCGATCGACGGTGGACGCGTCGTCGCGATCGGTGCCGTGCCGGACGCCGGACGCCGGACGATCGACGCCGACGGGCTCATCGTGAGCCCCGGGTTCGTCGATATCCACACCCATCTCGACGTGCAGGGCTTCTGGGACCCCACGCTCTCGCCGTCACCCCTGCACGGGGTCACCACCGTACTGGGCGGTAACTGTGGGTTCACAGTCGCCCCGCTCGACGACACGGCCGGTGACTATCTCATGCGGATGCTGTCCCGGGTGGAGGGCATGCCGCTGGAGTCGCTACAGGCCGGCGTGCCGTGGGACTGGCGCAGCACCGCGGAGTTCCTCGACCGGCTCGACGGGACGCTCGCCGTCAACGCCGGTTTCATGGTCGGGCATTCGGCCATCCGCCGGGTGGCCATGGGGCCGGCGGCCACCGAACGGCCGGCGACCGACGACGAGCTCGAGACGATGAAGCGGCTGTTGCGGGCAGGCATCGCCGCCGGCGGTCTCGGCTTCTCCTCCACCTGGTCGCAGAGCCACAGCGACGCCGACGGGCGACCGGTCCCGTCCCGCGCCGCCCCCGCGGAGGAGCTGTTCGCCCTGGCCGCGGTGGCCGGTGAGTTCGAGGGCACCTCGCTGGAGTTCCTCCCTGTCCTTCCCCAGCGGGGCGGTTTCAGCCAGGAGATCACCGACGTCATGGTCGGGATGTCGGTGGCCGCCCGCCGGCCACTGAACTGGAACATCCTCACCGTCACCGCGAAGACCCTGCCCGACGCCCTCGCCAGGCTCGAAGTCGGCGACATCGCGCGGGCGCGCGGCGGGAAGGTCATCGCCCTGACGATGCCGGACACCCCACCGGCCCGGTTCTCCTTCCGCGCCGGCTTCGTCCTCGACATGGTGCCGGGGCTGCACGACTTCCTCTTCCTGCCGCTGGACGAGCGGCTGGCGATCCTGCGTGATCCCGACCGCCGGCGTGAGCTGCGCCGTGCCGCCGAGGAGCCCTCCGCCTTCAGCCACCTCGTCGACTGGGGCTCCCGGCACATCATCGAGACGTTCAGCCCGCAGACCAAGCCGTATGCCGGACGGATCGTCGGCGACATCGCCGCCGAGGAGGGCCGCGACCCGTTCGACGTCCTGATGGACATCGTCGTCGCCGACGACCTGAAGACGACGTTCAGCAACCCCTCCCGGGACGCACAGCCGGAGGACTGGCAGGCCCGGGCCCAGATCTGGCGCGACCCCCGGGCCGTCGTCGGCGCGTCCGACGCCGGGGCGCACCTGGACATGGTGGAGTTCTTCGGCTATTCGACGATGCTGCTGCAACACGGGGTCCGCGAACAGCAGGTCGTGACCCTCGAGGAGGCCGTCCGCCTCATCACCGACGTCCCGGCGCGCCTGTACGGCCTGCGCGGCCGCGGGCGCCTCCGGGCCGGCGGCGCCGCCGATATCGTCATCTTCGATGAGACGCGCATCGCCCGCCAGCCCACCGAGACGCGTTTCGACCTGCCCGCCGGCGCGGGCCGCCTCTACGGCGAGGCCGACGGTGTCCGGCACGTCCTGGTCAACGGCATCGAGATCGCCCACGACGGCGCGTTCACCGGGGACTTCCCCGGGACGATCCTGCGCTCCGGCCGGGACACCGAGACCCCGTCCCTCGACTGATGGCCCGACAGCGGCGATGCCCCGGAAAACAGCGACGCACCGGAAAACAAAGTGCCCGGTAACGAGAAGGATATGACGATGAAGACTCGTGCCGCGGTTCTGCACGGCAGAGGCCAGCCCTGGTCCGTGGAGGAGCTCTCGCTCGACGCTCCCAGAGCCGGCGAAGTTCTCGTGGAGACCATGTTCGCCGGGTTATGCCATTCCGACGATCACCTCAGCAAGGGCGCGGGCTTCCACTTCCCGCTGGTGGGCGGCCACGAAGGCGGTGGCGTGGTGCGGGCGGTCGGTGCCGGGGTCACCCGGCTGCGGCCGGGTGACAAGGTCGTCACCTCGTTTCTTCCCGTGTGCGGCCACTGCCGTTGGTGCACATCCGGTCACTCCTACCTGTGCGACGCTGGTTCCACTACCCTCACTGGGGCCTTTGCCGACGGTAGTTACCGGTTTGCGTTGGGTACAACCGGCATCGGCGCCTTCTGCACGCTGGGGACCTTCTCCGAGCACTTCGTCGCGCACGAGTACTCGCTCGTGAAAGTGCCGGACGACACCCCGCTGGACGTGGCGTCCCTCGTCGGCTGCGGCGTGCCCACGGGCTGGGGTTCGGCGGTCAACGCCGCGAACGTCCGCCCGGGTGACGTCGTGGTCGTCTACGGCGCCGGCGGCATCGGAGCCGCCGCGGTCCAGGGTGCGCTGCTGGCCGGCGCCGCGACGGTCGTGACGGTGGATCCGGTGCCCTTCAAGAACGAGTTCGCCAAACAGCTCGGTGCGCATGCCGGCTTCACCGAGCATTCCGAGGCCTTCAACCACGTTCATGATCTCACCCGAGGCGTCCTGGCCGACAGCGTGATCCAATGCGTGGGCGTGGCCACCCCGGAGGTCATCCACCAGTGCTACGAGATGACCCGCAAGGGCGGCACCCTTGTCCTCACCGGCATAGCTGACCGCTACGAGGAAATCACGGTCAAACTGCCCGGAGGGATGCTCACGTCGTTCGCGAAGAAGGTCGTCGGCTGCCTGTTCGGCTTCTGCAACCCGCACCAGGACATCCCGATGCTCCTGGAGCTCTATCGCAACGGCCAGCTGAAACTCGATGAGATGGTCACCCGCCGCTATTCGCTGGACGAGGTCAATGAGGGATACCAGGACATGACCGACGGGCGGAACATCCGCGGTGTGATCGAGCTGGGCCGCTGATGCGGCCCAGCAGCCAGGACGCGTTCTTCATCGGTGGAGAATTCCGCCCGGCCACCGGTGACCGGCGTTTCACGGTCGTCAGCCCCGCCACCGAAGATGTCGTCGGCAGCGCGCCGTGCGGCGAGCCCGCCGATGTCGACGCGGCTGTCGCCGCGGCCCGGGACGCCTTCGACACCGGCCCGTGGCCGCGGATGGCGATCGGGGAACGAGCTGAGCACCTGACCAGGTTCGCGGACGAACTCGCCGCACGCCGCAAGGAGATAGGCGAGCTCGTCCTCGACGAAATCGGCCTGCCACGGCGGGCGGCCCAGGCCGAGCCCGTCGGCATGATCGCCCTGCTGCGCTACCATGCCGGTCTGGCCGAGCAGATGACCATGAGTGAACGCCGGACGGGCCTGTTCGGCGCCTCGGCGGACGTCACCCGGGAGCCCGTCGGTGTCGTGGCGGCAATCCCCGCCTGGAACAGCCCGCTCGTGCTGGCCGCCAACAAGTTCGCCCCGGCCATGCTCGCAGGCTGCACGGTCGTCTGCAAACCCGCGCCGGAGACCTGCCTCGACACCTATCCGGTGGCCGAGGCCGCCCGCGCCGCCGGGATCCCCGCCGGTGTGCTGAACCTGGTGGCGAGCGACGGCGTCGGCGGTGACCACCTCGCCCGGCATCCAGGGATCGACAAGATCGCGTTCACCGGCAGCACCACGACCGGTCGCGCGGTCGCCGCTGCCGCCGCAAGCCACCTGGCCCGGGTCAGTCTCGAACTGGGCGGCAAGTCCGCCGGCATCGTGTGCGACGACGCTCCACTCGACGCGGTCGCGGCCGCGGTCGTCGCGGCGGTCACTCTTGTCAACGGGCAGGCCTGTATCGCGCTCAGCCGCGTCCTCGTCAGCGAGCGGCGGCACGACGAACTGATCGACGCGCTGCGGACCGCCTTCGAGGCGCTGGTCGTCGGCGATCCCCGTGACCCCGCCACCGCGGTTGGCCCGTTGGTCAGCCAGCGGCACCGGGACCGGGTTCTGGGCTACATAACGGACGCCGAGAAGGACGGCGGACGGGTGGTCACCGGCGGCGGCCCGCCACCGCACACCACGCGGGGCTGGTACCTCGCGCCCACGCTCGTCACCGGCGTGTCACCGGCGTCGCGGATCGCCCAGGAGGAGATCTTCGGCCCGGTCCTCACCGTGCTGACCTACAGCGACCTCGACGATGCCGTTGCCATCGCCAACGGCACCCCGTTCGGGCTGTCCGGTGCCGTCTTCTCCCAGGACCTCGACCAGGCCCGCCAGCTCGCCGGCCGCATCCGCAGCGGCAGCGTTGCGATCAACAAGGGGGCCGCGATCGACTTCGCGCTGCCCTTCGGTGGGTTCGGCTCGTCCGGCTACGGGCGCGAGTACGGCCCGGAGGGCGTGGCCGAGTACCTCGAACACAAGACGATCTTTCTTGACACACCCTAAGTGGTCGCCGCCGGAA
>NZ_CAKJTM010000008.1:98967-101990 GCF_917627345.1 Protofrankia sp. CiP3
CCCCCACGAGGAGCCAGCACCCGATGATCGGCCGTGGCGTCCCGAGAGGGGTGCCACGGCCGGTCCGATGACGCGCTCCCGGGCGTGCCCGGCAGGGGTCAGATCCGCTCCACGATCGTCGCCGTGCCCATGCCGCCGCCGGTGCACATCGTTACCAGGCCGACGGTGCTGTCCCGCCGCTCAAGCTCGTCCAGCACGGTCTGGATGAGCATCGGGCCAGACGCTCCGATCGGATGGCCCAGCGCGATCGCCCCACCGTTGACGTTGACCCGGTCCGGGTCAAGATCAAGATCGCGGATGGTCTTCAACGGGACCGCGGCAAAGGCTTCGTTGATCTCCCAGAGATCGATGTCGGCCACGGTCATGCCTGCCTTGGCCAGGCAACGCAGGCTGGCCGGGCCGGGGGCGGTCAACATGATCACAGGATCGGCGCCCGCCACCGCGGTCATCCGGACGCGCGCTCGCGGGGTCAGCCCGTGGGCGCGGGCGTAGTCGGGCGAGGCAAGCACGATCGCCGACGCGCCGTCGACGACGCCGCTGGAGTTACCCGCGTGGTGCACATGCTGGATCTCGCCAGCCTGGGGGTAGACCTCGCGGCACATGTCGTCGAAGGAACGGTCGAAGCCCGGCTGCACCTGGGTCGCCAGCTGCTCGAACGACGCCGGCAGCTTCGCGAGCGTGGCCACCGTCGTACTGGGGCGGGGGAACTCGTCGTGGTCGAGGGCGAGCGTGCCGTCGAGATGCCTGATCGGCACGACCGAGCCGTCGAAGCGGCCCTCGGCCACGGCCTTGGCGCATCGCTCCTGGCTCTGGGCTGCGAAGGTGTCCACGTCCTCGCGGGTGAAGCCCTCCAGCGTCGCGATGAGGTCGGCGCTGACGCCCTGCGGGACCATCGGGTACAGCTCCCGCAGATGAGCGTTGCCCGCGTCGAGCGTCACCACGCCCTCGGCCACCGGCCAGCGTGACATCGACTCGACGCCGCAGCCGACAACGAGATCCTGGTGACCGGACAGGATGCCCATCGCCGCCCAGCTGACCGCCTGCTGGCCGGATCCGCAGTACCGGTTGAGGCTCGAGCCGGGTGTCTCGACCGGCCAGCCGGCCGCCAGCAACGCGAGCCGACCGATGTCGGCGCCATGTTCCCCGGTCTGCATCCCGTTGCCGGCGACCACGTCCTCGACCTCGAGCGGGTCGAAGCCGACGCGGTCACGCAGGGCGTTGAGAACCTGCGCCAGCACCTCCTGCGGGTGCAGCGGGTGCAGCGACCCGGTCACCTTGCCCCGGCCACGTGGTGACCGTACTCCATCGATGATCCACGCCTCGCGCACAGCAAGCCTCCGATAATATTGGAATATTTATATAAACGATGCCATGAGCGACACCGAGGCGCGACAGTCCAGCCAGGGCGCTTACCCGCCACCACCACGGGCGCCGCGGACCCCGCCGGGCTCGTCAGCCTCGTCGTCACAGGCCTCGACGTGCGACACTTAATCAGTAAGCGTATTAATCGATTCGTCGAGTAGCGTGCTTCGGAACCAGACGTCCCGACCAGCCGTCATCGACGAGACGACCACAGCTGATCCCCCTGCCGCGGGCCGCGGCGCGACAACGCTGGAGTCACGTGTGAGCGACCGATACGACGACTTCCCGACGCTGCGTTTCGAGCGACCCGCGCTCGGCGTTCTGCGCATCGTGCTCGACGCACCCAATCTCAACGCGGTCAGCCCCCGCATGCACCGCGACCTCGCCGAGGTCTGGCCGGTCATCGACCGCGACCCCGAGACCCGTGTCGTGCTCGTCCAGGGCGAGGGCAAGGGGTTCTCCGCCGGCGGCACCTTCGACCTGCTCCAGGAGATGGCCGACAGCCCCGGGGTCCGCACCAGGGTCCTGCACGAGGCGCGCGCCATGGTCCTCGGCGTGCTCAACCTGTCCAAGCCGGTGGTCTCGGCCATGCACGGCCCGGCCGTCGGCGCGGGTCTCGCCGTCGGCATGATGGCCGACATCTCGGTGGTCGGGCGCCACGCGACCATCGTCGACGGCCACACCCGCCTCGGTGTCGCGGCCGGCGACCACGCCGTGCTGTGCTGGCCGCTGCTGTGCGGGATGGCCAAGGCCAAGTACTACCTGCTCACCTGCGAACGCCTCACCGGCGAGGAGGCCGAGCGCATCGGGCTGGTCTCGCTGGCGGTGGACGACGACCAGGTCCACGCCCGCGGCCTCGAGGTGGCGACGTCACTCGCGACCGGCTCGTCCGACGCGCTGCGCGCTACCAAGTCCTCCCTCAACCACTGGTACCAGTTGCAGCTGCCCGCGTTCGAAGCCTCGCTCGCGCACGAGTTCTACGGCTTTGCGAGCCCGTCCGCGCAGGAGGGGATCGCCGCCATCCGGGAGAAACGCCGGCCGGACTTCATCGCCGTCGAGGCGCGGCACCGCGCCGACATCTGACCGACCGCCGGCCGTCCGACGAGGAGTTCAACCGTGACCGAAACCGCAGCGACCGACACCGCCGCCCCCGCGTCGAAGAGCGGCGATGTGCCACTGCTGGCGCCTGGGATGACCTGGGAGGAGATGCTCCCGGGAACGGCGTTCCGCACCTCGGCCAGGAGCATCACCGAATCCGACCTCATGACATTCATCCAATGGGCCGGCTTCAACGAACCACTGTTCGTTGATGCCACCCACGCCGCGGCCGGGGGGTATACCGGCCGGCTGGTACCGGGGGCCTTCGTGTACTGCATCGCGGAGGGACTGGTGCTCCAGACCAACGCGCTGCACGGCACGGGCCTGGCGTTCCTGTCGATGGACCTGGCGGTCAAGGGCCCCACCTACGTCGGCGACACGCTGCACGCGATCGTCGAGACCCTGTCGGCTCGCCCGACCAGCAAGCCCGGACGCGGCATCGTGGCCAGCCGTGTAACGGTACGCAACCAACATGGCAAGGACGTCATGGTCTTCACGCCGACCCGCATGATCCGCGGGCGCGACTTCGCCGAGACCGACGGCGCCGGCCACTGATCGCCTGA
>NZ_CAKJTM010000008.1:102440-108116 GCF_917627345.1 Protofrankia sp. CiP3
TCGCCTGATCATTATCAGACCAACCCGGTCGGCCGCTGGGTGCGCGGTGGCGGTTCTTACCACGCACCCAGCGGTCCCGGGAGTCTCTCACCGTAGGAGGGTCCGTGGGGACGCTGGACGGAAAGGTCGCGCTGGTCACCGGGGCCAGCCGCGGCATCGGAGCGACCGTGGCGCTCCGGCTCGCGAGCGAGGGAGCCCGGGTCGCGGCCATGGCGCGTACCCTCGAGCCCGACCCCCGGTACTCCGGAAGCCTGCGGGAAACGGTCGAGGGCATCCGGGCCGCCGGTCACGAGGCCGTCGCCGTCCGCGGCGACCTCTCGTCCGTCGACGACCGGCGCCGCATCGTCGCCGAGACCGTCGAGGCATTCGGCCCGGTCGACATCCTCGTGAACAACGCCGCGGTCACCTTTCTCGCGCCAGTCGAGGAGTTCAGCGAGAAGCGTTTCCGTCTGATGATCGAAGTGCAGGTGTGGGCGCCGTTCGAACTCACCCAGCTCGTTCTTCCCGGCATGCGCGCGCGGGGAGCCGGCTGGCTGCTCAACATCTCCTCCCGGGCCGCGCAGCACCCCGAGGGCCCGCCGTTCGACGCCGTGTACGAACGCGGTTTCTCCGCATACGGGCTGTGCAAGGCGGCGCTGGAGCGTTTCACCACCGCGGTCGCGTCCGAGGGGTACCGTCACGGCATCCGGGCCAACGCGCTCGCCCCGCTCGACAACGTCGCGACACCCGGAGCGGGCGCGCACGACCTCGTCGCGGACTTCCCGCTCGAGGATCCCTCGGTGCTGGCCGAAGCCGCGCTGGCCCTGGTCGAGGGAGACATCACCGGACGGATCGCCTACAGCCAGACGCTGCTGGACGAACTCGGCCGCAAACCCGCCGCGACGGCCCTCTGAAGCCGGCCCTGGACGGCCCAGGCAGCCAGCAGAGCAACGGCCATCCAGAAGATCGGCGCGAGTCTGTCGTCAGGTACGCGTTTCCGGTCGACAGGCGTACCCAGGAACAAACTCGCGCCGATCATGCTTTCTCGATGTTGTCCCAAACGCCCCAAGCACCCCGGCTTCCCGGCTTCCCGGGAAGCCGGCGGGAGCCTGGGAGCTCAGTCCACGCGGGCGGTGGCGTAGCCGGCGATGACCTCCTCGCCCCGCTCGTTGACCGTGACCACGTCGAGGTCGACGAGGGCGACGCCGTCGTCGTCGCGCAGACCGGCAATGACGACACGGGCGGTCAGCCGGTCACCCGGCCAGATCTGGCTTTTGAACCGGACGCCGTAGCGGGTGAGACGGCCGTCGCCCACCAGATCGGTGACGGCGCGGGCGGTCATACCCATCGCCAGCATCCCGTGCGCGAACACACCCGGGTAGCCGGCCGCGTCGTGTGCGTACACACCATCGGTGTGCAGCGGGTTGTAGTCCCCGGAAGCCCCGGCGTACTGCACGATCTGCGTCCGGGTGAGGTCCTCGACGAGCACCTGCTCGCGAACCTCGCCGACCTTCACGTCAGCCCCACGCAGTGCCATCAGTTCGCTCCCTGCTCAACCGGCTTCTCCGGTCGTACGCTCACACCGCGGGCCCGGACCACCAGCTCACCGGCGGCGTCCCGGTACTCGGTGACCTGTTCTTCGAACACCAGCCTGCCGCCGCGCCGGCCCGTCTTCTCCCAGGTGCCGCCCGGGATGGTGGTCACCTCGAGCACGTCCCCCGGCCGGACCTGCCGGAAGTACTCGAAGTGCTGCTCGGCGTGCAGCCGGCCACCGCCGGAGACGGGCTCGGTGACTCCGGTGGGCTCCCGGCCGGAGCCAAACCACGGCTCGCCGGCATGTGGCCGCAGCGGGTAGTCGGGATCGTACTGGGCGGAGGACTGCACAAACGTCGGCGGCGCGATGATGCCCGCGGCCTCGGACTCGCTGGCCCGCTGCGCATCGTGGTAGACGGGGTTGGGATCCCCGACCGAACGCGCGAAAAGCAAAATCTGACCGGCCTCCACCGGGAACGTGAACTGCCCCACGAATACTCCCCTACTCCTCGTCGTTGAAGGCGGGCGGCCGAGGATTCCAGCCACCAGATAGAGCAATCATTAATACTTTTACCGGCTTAGAGCGCCCGAGGATAGGGCGTTCGACCAGCGAACGGCTCATCCGCGCCCGGTCCGGCAAGGCTGCGGAGGAAGGCGCCCTGGTGGTGGGCGCCGACTGACGACAACGCGGCCGGGCGGGATGCCGCGAGCCGCGAGCCGGACAGTCCTATCCTCGGGCGCTCTTACTCCTCCAGGCGCTCACCCACGCCGCACAAGCAGGCGCCGCACCTGTGCCGCGGACTCCATCGCCTCGTCCTCATCACTCGCGACCGGCAGCAGATGCACATCGCGGCAGCCCGCCTCAAGGTAGGGCACCAGGGCCTCGGCCACGTCCTGGGGCGTTCCCCGGGGCACGTACTTCGAGAAACGGTCGAAGGGCACACCGTAGAAACTCTCCATCGCCCGCGAGACCGAGCAGCCCGCGTCCTCCACGGACCTGCCGAAGCCGCACCAGACGAGCAGCGCGTGCCGCCAGGCCGTCCCGGTCCGCCCGGCTGAGACCGCGACGCCGTCGATCTCGGCGGTGACCGCGGCGTAACGATCGGGCGAGACCCACACGCCGAGCCAGCCGTCACCGTGCCGGCCCGCGCGCCGGACCGCCGCGGCCGATCGGCCACCGATCACTATCGGTACGGCGACAGCCGGCGGCGGCGACACCCGCACGTCCCGGAGCCGGAAGTGCTCGCCGTCGACCGTCACCGCCTCGCCGGCCAGCAGCGCCCGCAACACGACGAGCGCCTCGTCCATCCGGCGGCCGCGGGTGGCGGGGTCGACGCCGCAGGCCTCGATCTCGGCACGGTCCTCGCCTCCGATGCCCACGCCGAAGACGAACCGGCCGGGTGCCAGGGCGGCGAGCGTGGCTACCTGACGCGCCACCGGGACGGGGTGCCGCAGCGGGAGCAGGAACACCCCGGTGTGCACCTCGACGCCGGGCGCGGCCATCAACAGCGCGGTGGCCTGGATGAGCCCGTCGGAGCCATAGCCACCGCGAAAGCTCACGTGGTCGCCGATGACAGCATGGTCGAAACCGAGATCCCGTACCTGCCGCGCGGCGTCGAACAGCCGCTCCGTGCCGCTGCGCAGCAACGCGAAGGGTGGCCGGACCCCGATCCGCGGCCCAACCGACCGGATCTCGGCCGCCGCCGTCCCAACTGTGTCGACGGTCGCTGTGTCGACGGCCGCTGGGCCGCTGCCCGCTGCGGTCATGATTCCAGCACGCGGCGCAGCACCTTGCCGGCCGCGCCCCTCGGCAGAGTATCGATCATCTCCCATTCGGCGGGCACCTTGAATCCGCTCAGGGACTCTCGCGCGAACAGGCGCAGCTCCTCGACATCCGGTGGATCATGTGGGTCCACCAGGACGATGAAGGCCTTCACAACCTGCCCCCAGCGCCGGTCGGCCCGGCCGACCACGGCAACCTCACGGATCGCCGGATGGAGGCTGAGGACCTGTTCCACCTCCAGCGGATCCACGTTCTCCCCACCCCGCACGATGCGATCACCGCGCCGGCCCAGCAGCGTGACATAGCCGCTGGGATCGATACGCCCGAGGTCCCCGGTGTGGAGCCAGCCGTCGGCCGCGGGACGGAAAAGGTGCTCGCCCCGGGCCCGGATCTCGCCGCTGCCGTCCGGTGCCGGATCGGCCACCCGCAGTTCCACGCCCTGGGCCGCGCGGCCGACCGTACGCAACAGCTCAGGCCGGGTCGTGGCGGCAAGCCGGTGATCCTCGAAGCTCAGACAGGTGATCGGAGAGCCCTCCGTCTGCCCGAAGATCTGAACAAAGTCGACGTCCGGGAGAACGGCCATCGCCTCACGGAGCGTGTCCGGATGAATCGGGGATGCGCCATACTGCAACACCCGCAGCGTGGGCAGCGCGAGGGCGTTCTCCGCGAGCAGCCGGTCGATCATCGTCGGCACCAGCAGGGCGTGCGTCGTGCCGTGGTCGGCCAGCTCCCGCCAGGTCCGCGGCGAGAACGGCGGCGAACAGACGACCGTGGCACCAGCACCCAACGCAACCGCGATCATGCCGAGACCGGCGATGTGATGGTACGGCGAACCGGATGCGTACACGCTGCCCGGTGCGAGGTGGACGATCGCCGCGTTGACCTGGACCCGCACCGCGAGCTTGCCCTGAGCCACGAACACCGGCTTGGGCACTCCGGAGGTGCCGGACGTGTGCAGGATCAGCGCGGTCTGTTCCGGGCCCGGCTGCTCCGCCGCCGGCCGGTCGGACAATGGCCGGTCGGACGCGGCGGCCGGCGGGTGCACGACAAGCCTTCGGCCCGTTGCCGCCGCCACCTCGCGTCCAAGATCTTCAACGGCTGGTTCGGCCAGGAGCAGGTCGCCAGCGAGGCCGGCCAGGCAGCTGGAGAGCTCCCGAATGGTAAGCCTGGTGCTGATCGGCGCAAGCGGACGCCGGGTGGCTGCCCCGGCGATGGTCAGCGCGAGTGCTTCCAGCGTGGTCGAGACCAGGGCCGGCAGCGGGGTCCCCACACCCACGGCGAGGCTGTCCAGCCAGCCGGCCGCGCCCGCGGCGTAACACAGCAGGTCAGCGCCGGACCAGCGGACGGTCCCGCTGCTCACGGCCAGCCGGCTCGCGCCCGGGCCCGACCAGGCCTCGGCGAGCTGGGCCGTCCACGTCGTCCCGGCCCCAGTGGCTCCAGCCCCAGTGGCTCCAGCCCCGGTTGTCCCGTCCCCGGCGGTCATGCCCGGGTAGTCCGGGCGGCAGCGGTTGGCCCGGATACGACCACCGCAGCCACAGGCGCAGCCGCCCCGGACGCGGTCAGCCCGGTGGTGTCGACACCCTCCCAGAAACCCGCCCAAGCCGGAAAGGACCAGGGCAGACCAGGTGGCGTCGTCGAGGTGCCCCAGCTGTCGAAGCCCACGGCCTGCGGGTGCTCGTTGGCGTCGGCGGCATACCAGTGGCGCTCGTCCCTGCGGTCGAACAGCCACTCTCCGTCGACCCGGCGGTAGGTGTCGAAGTAGCAGATGGCCATGACGATCCAGCGGTCGCCGACCTCGTGCTCGGCCCGGCAGTACACCTGCCCGCGGGCGTTGTCCGCGTCGAGCAGTTCCACCCGATGGCCGCAGATCTGGTGCACCGACCGGTAGAACCACCGCAGGCTGGGTGCGATGTAGTCCCGCAGCGCCTCGCGGCCCTGGCCGTGCCGCCCGCAGTTGACATCCGGCACGAACAGCGAAACCCAGGCGTCGAGGTCACGTCCATCGACCGCGAGCGCGTACCGGATCGGCAGCTGCTCGATCGCGAGCCGCGCCTCCACCTGCTCCAACCGCGCGAGCAACCCCGCGTCGTGCGTCGTCACGGCACCTCCAGGTCAGGCCTTCCCCCCGGATGGTCGCTTCGCGACGATCCAGGGACCCGGGCTCCGGGGCGGGCCGTCGTGCGGGGCAGGCGATCGCCTCCGATCGCGTCCGGACAGGAGCCCGCCAGGCCTCCTCGTCCGTCACACCGCCACCACAACTAGGCCAACCCAAACAGCAATACGCTTAATGAGTTGCACTATAGTTCCCGGCTGCCCGTCCGGCGACGCCTTCCCGCAGGGCCACCTCAACGACCCGGGCGCACACGGAACGCGCAGGTCAC